>NZ_JBEXCY010000230.1:0-17936 GCF_040605515.1 Dactylosporangium sp. NPDC005572
TACGCGAGCCGGCGGGGGGACCAACGGGCGCTGGGAGCCGAGATCGTCCAGGCGCCGGGACGAGGCGCGGCGCGAGGGCGACGCGCCCTCACCGCCCGCGCGCCGATGGTCCCGAAAATATCCGAAAAAAGGGGACAAGTCCGGGACCGCAACTCCAAGATCGCGCAGGCCAGGGAGGGTGCGCGGGCGGTGCGGGCCTGCTGGGCACGGAGGGCGTGCTGGGCAGGGAGGGCGTTCGGGCGGTGAGGGCGTTCGGGCGGGGAGCGCCCTAGCCGACGGCGCGGGCCGCGGCGGCGCGGTCGGGGGGCAGGCCCTCGCCGCCGGCGGCGCGGGTCGCCAGCACCGTGCGGAACCGGGGATTCGGCATCAGCGGCGCCAGCTCCACGAATCGGTCGAGGTCGGCGACCGAGCCGGTCGACCGGGCACGGTACGCCGCCGCGGCCGCGCGCACCGTCACCTCCGCCGCCGGGGCGAGCGCCTCGCCCCGGCCCGCGAACCCGGCCGCCGCGGCGAAGTCGCCCTCCTCGGCGGCCAGGTTGGCCAGCTCCAGCAGTACCGACCAGTTGCCCGGGTCGAGCAGGAGCGCCCGCTCGAACGCGGCGGTGGCCGCCCGCCGGTCGCCGCGGGCCCGGTGGGTGCCGGCCCGCACGACCTCGGTCAGCACCACGCGACCGGCCGCGTCGGCCCGGTCGCACAGCGCGAGCGACTCGCCGGGCAGCCCGCACTCGCGCAGCAGGACCGCCATCCGGGCCATCGCCTCGGGCAGCGGCTCACGCGCCGTCACCGCGTCGATCGCGGCGAACCACGGCGCCAGCCGCTCCCGCATGTCGTCGCCGTCCAGCTCGTGGCCGAAGTCGAGCAGGCACATCGTGGCGTCGGCGAGGGCCGGGGCTCCCACGGTACCGAGGAATCGACCGCTGCCGAACCACGGCGCGGCGGCCCAGGCCACGTACGGGCTCTGCCCGGTCAGGGCGCCCATCGCGAGCGCGGCGCGGTCCATGTCGCCGTCGAGGTAGAGCAGGTAGGCGTCGGCGAGCAGGGTCGGCAGCGTGTCCGGCCGGGCCACCAGCCGGGCGATCTCGGCCGGATGCTGCTCGCGCAGCTCGGCGATCCGCGCATACGGCTCCGGGTCGTGCGGGGCCTGCGCGACGGCCGCCGCGAGGTACCGCAACGCCTCGGCCGGCGACCCTCCGCAATGCGCCATCACCTTCGCCAGCGACATGCGTACATGATCTCGCAACCGACCGGCCGGCAACAGTACGCGTTAGCGTGGACGCGTGAGCCGTACCGCCGTGATGGTCTGCCAGGGCCGTGCCGCGGCCGACGGGCGCCTCGCCCCCGGCCGCTTCGCCGACCCGACCGCGATGGCCCTGCTCGACGAGGCCGACCGCGAGCCGGTCCGCCAGGTCCGCGACGAGGCTCCGCCGGGCCCGTGGAAGCAGCGCGTCGACTACGAGACCGTGCGGGCGAGCGCCGAGCTGATCGTCCCGCGCACGGTGGCCATCGACGACGCGGTCCGCGCGCACCCGGCACCGCAGCTGGTCATCCTGGGCGCCGGGCTGGACGGCCGGGCCTGGCGCATGCCGGAGCTCGCCGGCACCGCGGTCTTCGAGGTCGACCGCCCCGACACCCAGCGTGACAAGCGCTCGCGCGCGGCGGCGCTGGCGGGCCGGCCGCCGGTGTACGTCCCGGTCGACTTCGCCGACGACCGCCTGCGCGAGGCGCTGCCGGCCGCCGGCCACGACGCCGCCGCCCCCACGACCTGGATCTGGGAGGGCGTCATCGCGTACCTCACCGAGGCGCAGGTGCGTGCCACCCTGGCCGACGTGGCCGACCGGTCGGCGCCGGGCACCCGCCTGATCGTCAACTACCAGGTCCCGGCGGTGTCGACGGGCGTGGGCCGGCTGCTGGCCCGCCTGCTGGTGGCGTCGACGGGCCGCCGCAGCGTCTGGGCCCGCGAGCCGTGGCGCTCGACCTGGACCCCGGCGGCGATGACGGCCCTGCTCGCCGAGCACGGCTTCACGGTGGCCGCCGACGAGGACCACCTGACCACGGCCCGCGCGCTCGGCACCCCCACCCGCCACACCCGCTCGCTGCGGCACGGCCGGGTCGCCGTCGCCGACCGGATCTCAGGGTAGGTTCCCAGGTTTTCCCCCGACGCCGGCCGGGCCCGGCCGCACCACACTGGAGGCATGAACCGCATCCTCCGCGTCGTCGGCGCCGCCCTGGCCGGCACCGTCAACGCCACCGACGAGGCCGTCCCGCCCGCCGACCCGCGCGAGGTGCGCGCGCTGCTGGCCGAGGTGGGGCTGTTGCGCCCGGCGGCGTTCGACGCCCAGGTGGGCCAGGCACTGCGCCGCTTCCAGGCCCGCGCCGGCCTCCCGGTCGACGGCGTGGCCGGCCCGGGCACGGTCCACGCCCTGACCCGCTACGCCCGCGAGGCCCGCAACCTGCGCGCCCTCGGCGTGGCGGCGTGACCGCCGGCCCCCGCGGCCCGTGTGATCGGGAAGTCGCAGGTCCGGTGCGTAAACCGTGCGGGGCTCCTGAGTTGTTGTTAGGTTGATGAGTATCGACGATCCGGAGAGGCCCGTTGCGGGCCGTGCGCAGGTGCCTGGCCAACGGCCAGGGGCCGGCGAGCCGTTTCAGCAGGACAGTGCCGTCAGGCCGGTTGCCGCTCGGGCCTCGGTGCCCGTCTCGCCGCCGCCACGCAGCGCGGCCGGGAGAGCGTCCGTCGGGGGTGCCGTCGGGGGTGCCGTCGGGGGTGCCGTCGGGGGTGCCGTCGGGGGTGCCGCCGGGCGGGCCAGTGTCGGACCGCCGGCCAGTGCCGCCGGGCGGGGTGGCCGTGACGACGAGCCGCCGGCGAGCGGCCCCGCCGCGAAGGGGCGCAAGAAGCGGCGGCGGAACATCGTCATCGCCTCCATCGCCGCGTTCATCATGATCGCGGGGATCGGGCTGGTCGCCGGGACGTACTACTTCGACACCGTCGCGCTGCCCGAGAACATCAGCATGGAGCAGTCGACGACGATCTACTACGCCGACGGGACCACGCCGATGGCGCGCATCGGCGACAAGAACCGCACGGTCGTCACGATCGACCAGATCCCCGACCACGTGCAGAAGGCCGTCGTCGCCGCCGAGGACAACACGTTCTACACCAACGACGGCGTCGACTACAAAGGCGTGCTGCGGGCGGCCTGGAACAACGTCACCGGCGGTGACCGGCAGGGTGCGTCGACGATCAGCCAGCAGTACGCGCGCCAATGGGCCGAGCTCGAAGGGGTCACGTACGCCCGGAAGCTGCGTGAGGCGGTCATCGCGCTCAAGCTCAACCAGCAGTACGAAAAACCCAAGATCCTCGAGATGTACCTCAACATCGTCTACTTCGGCCGCGGCGCGTACGGCATCCAGGCGGCGGCGCAGGCCTACTTCAGCAAGCCCGCGAAGGACCTGACGGTCGCCGAGGGCGTCGTGCTCGCCGGGATGATCAAGAGCCCCGACGGCGGTGGCGGCAAGGGCAGCCCGTTCGACCCGACCGTGGACGCCAAGCAGGCGCACGAGCGGTTCGACTACATCAAGCGCCAGATGGTCGAGCTCAAGTTCGTGTCCGCCGCCGACGCCGAGACGGTCCTCGCCTACCCGCAGAAGGTCAACACCGCCGCCGAGACCCGGGCCCAGGCCGCCGCGACCACCGGCAGCATGGACAAGCCCGAAGGCCTGATCGTGCACCACGTGCTGGGCGAGGTCGCCGCGCTCACCGACGCCCGGACGGGCCGGCTGCTGTACGAGGGCGAGGACCCCGACGGCAAGAAGAACTTCGACCAGATCCGCAACGGCGGCCTGAAGATCGTCACGACGATCGACCAGCGGATCCAGCAGATCGCGGTGCGCGAGGCGAGCCGCAACAAGGAATCCAACATGCACGAGCAGCCGCCGAACCTGCAGGCCGCGCTCGTCGCGGTCGAGCCGGGCACCGGCGCGGTCAAGGCCTACTACGGCGGCGACAGCGGCAACGGCAGCGACTACTCCGGCTACTACCGCGACCCGGTGCTCGGCGACGGCGCCCCGTCGTGCTGCATCGGCCACCCGCCCGGCTCGACGTTCAAGGTGTACACCCTGGCCACCGGCCTCATCGCCGGCTACACGAGCGACTCGTACTGGAACGGCGAGTCCCCGCAGGAGTTCCCCAAGAGCGGCCGCCTCAAGGACAACCCGGTGCGCAACGCCGGCGAGGGCACCTCGCCCGACTGCGAGTCCGGCTCGGGCAAGTGGTGCACCCTCGAAGAGGTCACCGTGAAGTCGCTCAACGTCCCGTTCTTCGCCCTGTCCGAGCTGGTCGGCCGGGACAAGGTGATCGACACGGCCCGCGCGGCCGGCATCACCGAGATGTGGGCGACCGTCGACGGCAACTCGAAGCGGATCGACCTGACCAAGGTCGACGGCGCGGCGGCCGCCAAGGACTACTTCTCCAACGAGGTCGCCTTCGGTCAGTACCCGATCACCGTCCTCGACCACGCCGGCGGCATCGCCACCTTCGCCGCCCGCGGCGCGGCCGCGAAGACCCACTTCCTCAAGGAGGTGTGGACCGGCGGCAAGAAGACCTACGGCGAGGTCATCAAGCCGACCCGCGTCCCGGGCTTCACGGTGGAGATGTCCGACAACCTCAACTCGGTACTGCAGGGCGTCCCCGAGCACTACGGCCTGACCATGTCCGGCAAACGGAAGGTGGCCGGCAAGACCGGCACCTGGCAGCTGCGCGACACCAAGGACAACGCGCACGCGTGGATGGTCGGCTACAGCGCGTACGACCCGGGCAAGAAGTCGGTCGGCCTCGCCGCCGCCGTCTGGGTCGGCAACCAGAAGGACGAGCAGAAGCTCATCAAGAAGGGCGGCGCCCCGATCATCGGCGGCAACCTGCCCGGCCCGATCTGGCGCGACTTCCTCGACGGCGCGCTGACGGCGGTGAATATGCCGATCGTCGCCTTCCCGCCGAAGCGCGACACCGGCGACAAGGACATCGGCACGGGCATCTCGCCCCAGGCCAGCGGCCCGCCGCCGGTCCCGTCGACCGACCCGAGCCAGCCCGGCCCGAGCCGGAGCCCGGACAAGCCCGGCCCGAGCAAGAGCCCGGCCACCAGCCCGAGCCCGAAGCCGTCGATGAGCCGCCGCAACTGAGGTCGCCGCAGCTGAGGCACCGAAGCCGGCCGCCGCAGTTCGGCTGCAATTCGGCGGCCATACCGTGCCCGGCATGGAGCTGACCAGGGTAGGGCTGGCGGGCGCGGGCTTCGCGCTCGCCGCCCTGTGGGGCGCGTTCGGCACGGCCGTGACCGGCGGCCCCACCGCGTTCCGTCCCGGCCGGGATCATCGCGGCCTGGGCCGTGCTCAACGTCCGCGACCGCCGCCGCACCGGGGTCGCGCCGTAGCCTCAGTCGTCGAACTCGAAGCCCTCGGCCTCGGCCGCGCGGACCAGGTCGCGGACCCGGCCGGCGTCGGTGGCGACGGCGGCCAGCGCGGCGCCGAGCTCCTTCAGGGCGGCCCGGTCCGAGCCGTACGCGCAGAACATCCCGCCCTCCGGGTCGTACCCGAACCGCCCGTCGAGGCCGGGCCGGTCGTGGGCGACCAGGTACCGGGCGACGCCCTCCCAGAAGTACCCGTTCGCCTCGTGCCCGAGCTCCTCCACGACGCCGTCGACGTCGGTCGTGCCCGCGTTGAGCAGCAGCGAGTACTTGCCCGGGGCGGTCTCGATCAGCTTGAGTGGATGCATCGGCGTAGCGTACGACGCGTGCGCACGCGCGGCGTGCGGAGGCCCGGGCCCGGCTGAAAACCCGTTGCCCGGCCCGCCGGCCGTCCCTACCGTGGAGGACACACCGAACGGAAGGGAGACAGGCAGTGATTATCGCGATCGCGATCTGGGCCGGCCCGTCCTCCCGCAATCCGGGGTGGCGCGGCCAGCGGTAGCACCGCTGGCATCATCCGCGCCGCCCTCCCAGGACCGGGACCGGGCGGCGTTCTCGTCTCCACCCCCATGTCGTCGTAGCTCAGCAGGTCAGAGCACCGCCCTGATAAGGCGGAGGCCGGTGGTTCGACCCCACCCGGCGACACGCGATCCGGCGTCGCCCAATGGCAGGGCACCGCACTGTTAATGCGCACAGGTGAAGGTTCGAGTCCTTCCGCCGGAGCAGTACCGCACGGAGGAGCCGGCCCGGCTTCGGAAGCGCCGCTGGAAACGGCGCGGGCTCGATGAGTCCCGTGGGTTCGAATCCCACCTCCTCCGCTTTTTGAGGTGAGGTCAGGCCCGCCGCCTCCCGCCACGCTTGGTGCCGTGACGGCGATCATCCGCTCCCGGCCGGCGCCGGCCCGACCCAGATCCCGCATGGTGCCGCTGATGGGGCCCGCGATCGTCGCGTCCATCGCGTACGTCGATCCCGGCAACGTCGCCACGAACCTCGCGGCCGGGGCCACCTCCGGCTACCTGCTCCTCTGGGTCGTCGTCGCCGCCAGCGCCGTGGCCATGCTCGTGCAGTTCCAGGCGGCCAAGCTCGGCACCGCCACCGGGCGCAGCCTGCCCGAGCTGTGCCGGGAACGCTTCCCCCGCTGGGGCAACCGGCTGCTGTGGCTGCAGGCCGAGTTGGTGGTGCTGGCCACCGACCTGGCCGAGTTCGTCGGCGCCGCGATCGGCCTGCAGCTGCTGTTCGGGATGCCGGTCGCGTTGTCGGCGCTCGTCACCGCCGGGCTGTCGCTGTTGCTGCTGGAGCTGCGCCGGCGCGGCCGGACCCGCCGGTTCGAGCTGGCCACGGCCGCCGCGCTGGTGCTCATCGGCGCCGGGATCGCCTACGACCTGGTCGCCGTCGGCCACCAGTCGGCCGCCGGTATGGCCGGTGGCCTGGTGCCGCGGCTCAACGGCACCGAATCCGTCCTCATCGCCCTGGGCATCGTCGGCGCGACCGTCATGCCGCACGCGATCTACCTCCACTCGTCCCTCGCGCAGCAGCCGGGCCGCTCCGCCGCCGTCGCCCGCCGCCGGCCCCGGCTCGTCCGCACCGCGCTGCGGCTGGACTGCGGGATCGCCCTCGGTACCGCCGCCCTCATCAACGTCGCGATGATCGCCCTCGGCGCGGGCCTCGGCTCGCTCACCGGCGGCACGTGGACCGGCGACCTGCACGCGGCGCACGCCGAGCTGGCCGCGCGGGTCGGCGGTGCGGCGGCCCTCGCGTTCGCGGTGGCACTACTGACGTCGGGTGTGTCGTCGTCGGGCATCGGGACCCTCGCGGGCGACGTCATCATGCAGGGCTTCCTGGGCCGGGGGATCCCGGTGTACTGCAGGCGCCTGCTGACCATGGCGCCCGCCGTGCTGGCCCTGCTCCTCGGCGCGCCGCTCAGCACGCTGCTCGTCGTCAGCCAGATCGTCATCTCGCTCGGCATCCCCGTGGCGCTGTTCCTGCTGGTCCACTTCTGCCGCGACGTCGCCCTCATGGGGCGGCTCGTCAACGCGGTCGCGACCACGCGGATCGCGGTCGGCGCCAGCCTCGTCGTGGCCCTCGTCGGGCTGTCCCTGCCGCTGCTGTTCCTGGCATGAACCGCGTCCGCGTCAAGCTCGGCGGGTTCGCGGTGGCCGCGCTGGCCTCCGCCGCGGCCGGGGCGCCGCCCGTCACCACGCTGTCGCTGCTGTTCGCCTGTGCCGCCATCCCCGCCGCCGTGGCCGCCGAAGGTGGCCGCGCCCAGCTCCGAGCCCTGTTCCCGACCGTACGAAAGGACCACCGCGATGAACACTGACCTGCCCCAGCCGCAGCGCGGCCGGAAGGGCGGCACCGACACCGGGCCGCGCAACGTCGAGCTCGACCGGCAGAACCCGGACCTGCTCGTGCCGCCGGCCGAGGACTCCGGCACCATCCCGAACCTGAAGTTCTCGATGTCGATGGCCCACACCCGCATCGAGGACGGCGGCTGGACCCGCGAGGTCACCCAGCGCGAGCTGCCGGTGGCGACCCAGCTGGCCGGGGTCGACATGAAGCTCAACCCCGGCGCGTACCGGGAGCTGCACTGGCACAAGCAGTCCGAGTGGGCCTACGTCCTGCGCGGTAGCTGCCGCATCGGCGCCGTCGACCAGGAGGGCCGCAACTTCCTGGAGGACGTCGAGCAGGGCGACCTGTGGTTCTTCCCGAAGGGCGTGCCGCACCACATCCAGGCCCTCGGCGAGGGCGTCGAGTTCCTGCTGGTCTTCGACGACGGCATGTTCTCCGAGAACTCCACGTTCATGATCAGCGACTACTTCGCGCACACGCCCCGCAGTGTCATCGCGAAGAACTTCGGCTGGCGCCAGGAGCAGCTCGCCGACCTGCCGGAGCGCGAGAAGTACATCTTCAGCGGCCAGGTCCCGCCGCCGCTGGAGTCCGACGCGGTCGTCAGCCCCACCGGCGACGTTCCCCGCACGTTCAAGCACCGCATGCTCGCCCAGGCCCCGGAGCGCTTCGACGGCGGCCAGGCCCGCGTCACCGACTCGAAGAACTTCGCCGCCTCGGACACGATCAGCGCCGCCCTCGTCGAGATCGACCCCGGCGGCCTGCGCGAGCTGCACTGGCACCCGACGAACGACGAGTGGCAGTACTGGATCTCCGGCCAGGGCCGGATGGGCGTCTTCGCCAGCTCGGGCGTCAACCGCACGTTCAACTACCAGGCGGGCGACGTGGGCTACGTGCCGTTCGCGTACGGCCACTACGTGGAGAACACCGGCACCGAGCCGCTGGTGTTCCTGGAGATGTTCCGCAGCCCCCGCTTCGAGGACATCTCCCTGAGCCAGTGGATGGCGAACACCCCGTCCCAGGTCAGCGCCGACACCCTGAACCTCTCCCGCTCGATGATCGACGCCCTCCCGCACTCGAAGCAGCGCATCATGGCCTGACCTTCACCACCGCGGCCGGGCGACACGAAATCCCGTTGCCCGGCCGCGGTTTCCGGGCCTAGTTTGGACGTCACCGGCAACGACGAGCGAGACCCAGGGAGGACGGCCATGACCCGGCGAATGCCCAGCGGCACGTCCGCCACGACCTGGGCCGGCCCGACGGCCCGCTAGCCGACCCGCCGCCGCGGCCTCGGCTGCCCCACGCAGGTGGAGCGTTGGCTGCTCGACCGCCCCTCATACCGGCGGAATGCCCGGATCGACACCGGGACCTGCGACCGTCGTACCTCGCGCCGTGGCGCGCCCGGTGGATTGCGGCGCCACTGTCCAGCCCGGTCGGCTGAACCGTACCGGCTGATCAGGTGCTTCAATGTGCCGGTGATGTTGCCCGACCCCCACCGCTCGCGGGCGGTGCTGGTCGGCTCGGGAGCGTACACCGAGTTGGAACCGCTGCCGGCCGTCCCCGCCAATCTACGGGCCCTTCAGGAGCTGCTCACCGACCCGCGGGTGTGGGGGCTGCCGCCCGAGCACTGCCGGGTGATCGATGACCCAGCATCGACGGACGTCATTCGCGATGCGCTGCACGAGGCGTGCCGGGACGCGTCGGACGGGCTGGTGTTCTACTACGCCGGCCACGGCGTGGTGGAGCCGGACGGTCTCGACCTCTACCTCACCACCCCACGGACCAGCCGGGACCCGATCCACGCGGCGGTGCGGTACGAGGACGTGCGCCGCCTGATCGCCGCATCCCTGTGCCGCTCGAAGGTGGTGCTGCTGGACTGCTGCTACAGCGGCCTGGCCCTGGCCGGCGCGATGGGCGACGCGACCCGCATCGCCGACCGGGTGAGCATCGACGCGAGCTACGTCATGACCGCGACCGCGGAGACCCGCCTGGCCCTGGCCCCGCCCGGCGAGGAGCACACGGCGTTCACCGGTGAGCTGGTCGACGTCCTGCGCAACGGCCTGCCCAACAGTGCCGAGCTGCTGGACATGGACGGCATCTACTGGCAGCTGGTCCGCAACCTGACCGACAAGCAACGTCCGACCCCGCAGGCCCGGGCCCGCAACCGCGGCCACACCATCGCCATCGCCCGCAACCGCGGCCGCCTTCCGGGCGCACCGGCCGCGGCCGCCGACCAGGATCCCCCGGCCGCGCCGTCCGAGGCGGCGGTGGCGGCCGTGACCGCCGCGCCGCCGAGCGTGCCCCAGCCGCCGGACAGCGATCTGCGGCTCACCCCGGCGCAGTTCCTCGAGCGGCTGGACCGGCTGCGGCAGGACGCCCGGGCGGGTGAGGCGGACGCGCTCGTCGCCGGCGGCGGCACCCACCGTCCGACCCAGGAGGTCGCCGCGATCACCGGCGCGCTGCGGGCGGCCGGTCAGCAGGAGGACGCCGGGGCCGTGCTGGCTGCGGCGGCCCGGCGGCCGCCGACCGAGATCGCCGAGCTGGCCGCCGACCTCGACGAGCTCGGGGTGGACGGGGCCACGGCCGAGCTGGCCCGGCTGGCCGGCGCCAACGACTCGACCCACGTCGTCGTACTGTCGACGCTGCTGCCCGAACCAGCCCGCGCGGTCCTGCTCGACGGCGCGGCCCGCGCCCGGATCGGCCGGCCCGACGAGCTGATCGCGCTGATCGCGGCGCTGCACACGTCCGACCTGCGGCCGGCGGTCGACGGCTTCGTCGCCGACCTGGCCACGACGATCCCACCGGCCGACGCCCTCGCGCTCGCGGACGCGCTGCGCGACGCGCACCACGACGGTCCGGCGTTCCCGCTGTACGCGGCGGCGGGCGAGGCGCTGCTGGCCCGGCCACCGGCCGACGTCGTCGAGATCGTGGCCACCATGCACCGGGCCGGGCGCGACGACGAGGCCCGGTCCCTGCTGGACCTGCTGCTCCCGTGGGCCAACCGGGCCCGGTCGGCGCACCGGCTGCTGCAGGCGCTGTGGGCCGCCGACCTCACCGCCGACGCGGTCCACGCGGTGACCCGGCTCGCCCGCCTGCTGCCCGATGAGGAGGTCGTGCGACTCGCCGACGAGCTGCGGTTCGACCGCCGGCCGGCGGAGGCCTTGGAGCTGCTGCACGCGTCGGCGACGTCGGCCGAGCGGATCGTCACGGCGATCGCCCACCTCCAGACCGCGGGCCGCCCGATCGACGCCCGCCGGCTGCTGGACCGGCTGGCCCCCGGACTGTCCGGCGCCGACCTCGCCGCCGTGGCTCGCGGACTCGCCAAGACGGTGTCCGAGGATCTGGCGGTCCGGGCGCTGGCCCCCGCGGCCGACCTCGATCCGTGGGATCTGGCGGCTCTGCTCGACGCCCTCTCGGAGCCTGCGGACGAGGAGCCCGGCCACCTGTACGAGCACGTCGAGGCCGCCGTGCTGGGCCAGGCCCGCCCGGACCGGCTGACCCGGGCGATGATCGCGTTGCTCGGCCGGTACAACCTCGTGGTCACCGACCGGCTGCTGCGGGCCGACTTCCCGGACGTGTACGGCAGCCCGGGCGGAGACTCCGCGGCCTTCGTCCGGCCGGGGGTCGCACCGGTCCTGGCGCGTCGGCTCGTCGCGTTCGCCCTGGTGACGGCGACGCCCGAGGCCGACCGGCTCGTCGAGGCGTACCTGCTGCCCGGTGCCGGTCGCGGCGAGCACCTCGCCGACGAGTTGGTCGGCGCGGGCACCGACGTGGCCGTGCGCTTCGCGTCCCGGCTCGGATCCGCACCGCGCCTCGACATCGCGCGGAGCGTCGTGCGCCGCATGCTGGCGCACCCGGAACCGGACGTCAGGGCGGTCGCGGATCTCACCGGCCGGCTGAACCTGGAAGGCCTGACGCGGGCGGTCGCCACCGAGGCGGCGCCGCGCGACCTGTACCGGCTGCTGCGTCACTGGTCCGGCACGCCGGACGGCCGGACCCTCGCCGGCCGCGTCGCGAGCCATGCCCTGGCGGCCAACGGGACGGTCGAACCCGGCCGGGCCACGGCAGTGGCGTTGTGGATCACCAGAGACGCCCCGGACCAGCGCGGGCGCATCACGTGGCTGACGCCCTTCGCCACGTCGACCGGCGCGATCGCGGCGCTCGCCTGCATCGAGGGCAGACTGCCCGGAGGGGCGCCACCCGTCGTCCACGAGGCCGTGCGGGACCGGCTCGGGGTGTTCGCGGACGAGGCGTTGCTGCGGGCCTGGTCGCTCGGTCTGGACGGCGGTGTGCTCGCCTTCACCGACCGGGCGGTCAGGTTCTCCGGCCGTGAGCCGGTTGGCGTGCTGCCGTACCAGACACTCCGCAGGTACCGGTTCACCGGCGACGAGGACGGAAACCTCGGCATCGAGGCGGTGCACGGGAGCGCCGAGCCGGCGTGGAACCTCGATACGTTCGCCGGCCTGCCCGACCAGTCCGGCCCCCTCGACCCCTGGGAGGCGACGCCGGACGATCTCGCCGACGTGCTGCGCGCGATCGGCGAGGTCGTCGAGCACTTCGGGGCGGCGGGTCAGTCGTCCGTCGACGGGCGGACCACCTCGATCTCGAAGGCGTAGCGGTCTCCCCGGTACGTCGAGATGGCGTGCTCCACCGGGCGGTCGCGCTGGTCGTACGTCGTGCGCTCCACCAGCAGGGCCGGGCTGAACGGCGGGACCTCCAGCTGCGCCGCCGTGTCCTGGTCCAGGACCGTTGCCCGGATCGACTGCTCCGCGCGGACCAGGCGGATGTGGTAGCGGTCGCGGAGCAGGTCGTAGAGGGAGCCGTCCAGGGGCTGGTCCAGCAGGCCCGGGACCGACAGGTACGAGTGCTCGACGCACATCGGGACGCCGTCGGCCGTTCGGACGCGCTCCAGGTGGACCACCTCCTGCGACGGGCTCAGGCCCAGGGAGAAGCCCACCGCGGCGCCGGCCGGGACCGACTCGGCGATGCACAGCCGTGAGCCGGGCTGCAGGCCGCGGCGGCGCATGTCGTCGCTGAAGCTGGTCAGCTCGATGCTCTTGGTGATGGGCGGGCGGGCCACGAACGTGCCGGCGCCGCGCACCCGGTAGACCAGCCGTTCGTTCTCCAGTCGTTCCAGGGCCTGCCGGACCGTCATCCGGCTGACGCCGAACTCCTGGGCCAGGTCGCGTTCGGTCGGCAGCCGCTCGTGCGGGGCGAGCTCGCGCTCGATCAGGGTCTGCAGGTGGCTGCGGAGGAGCTCGTGCTTCGTGGCGGTCATGAACCAAAACTCCAGGCCGATTGGTCTACACCAAAACGATACTAGCGCCAGGAGAGTAGCAGAGCTACGCTCCCGTCATCGCTAATTGGGCTAGACCAAATTTGATCATCAGCAGGAGGTCTGCACATGAGACGACGGTTCCTCGGAGCCCTCGCCGCGGGCGCGCTGGTCGCGGCGCTCGGGGCGTGCGGCGGGGGAGATGAGGCAAGCGGTGGCAAGACCGAGGTGGTCTTCTCGTACCTCTGGGCCGGCGAGGAAGCCGCCGCCCTCGAGAAGATCGTCGCGGACTTCAACGCCAGCCAGGACAAGATCACGGTCAAGGGCGTGTCCAGCCCCGACTTCCAGAAGCAGCTCACCTCGATGTCCGGCGCGCAGGGCAGCTTCGACATCTCCGACCACTTCGGCAGCGGCGTCGGCGCCTGGGCGAGCAAGGGCATCCTGACCCCGCTCGACGACTTCATCAAGGCCGACGGCTACGACACCAAGGACTTCCCGGCCGCGGCGATGTCCCAGATGGTGTACCAGGGCAAGACGTACTCGATGCCGATCGCCCTGCACACGCAGATGCTGCTGTACAACAAGAAGCTCTACGCCGAGGCCGGCCTCGCCGGGCCGCCCAAGACCACCGAGGAGTGGGCGGAGCAGATCGCCAAGCTCACCAAGCGCGGCGCCGACGGCACGATCACGCAGCTCGGCTACGCCAACGCCGAGATCAACACGAGCTTCACGACGCTCGGCTTCATGTTCGGCGGCTCGTGGGACGACCAGTCCGGCGCGGCGACCCCGGCCAACCCGGGCAACGTCGCCGGCCTCAACTTCTACACCGACAACATCCCCGGCAAGTACGGCGTCGAGCAGGTCCGCAAGTTCACCTCCGGCTTCGGTGAGTACGCCTCCGCGCAGAACGCGTTCTACACCGGCAAGGCGGCGACGATCATCGACGGCGAGTGGCAGCCGGTGTCCATCAAGAAGTTCGCGCCCACCCTCGAGTGGGGCGTGGCGCCGCTGCCGTACCCGTCGGCCCAGCCGAACCTGACCGGCACCACCCAGGTCACCACCAGCACGCTGTTCATCCCGCGCAACGCCAAGCACCCGAAAGAGGCGTGGGAGTTCATGAAGTACCTCCTGGCCAAGGACGCGATGACGAAGTTCAGCCTGGCGCTGGGCAACCTCCCGGCCCGTACCTCACTGGTCGACGACCCGCAGTACAAGGCGCTGCCCCAGTTCGACGCGTGGCTCGGCGCGCTCAAGAGCGCCAACGCCAGGTCCCTGGCCAGCTCCCCGTGGGCCGCGCAGTACAGCAGCGACCTCGCGCTGGCGTTCGACGACATCGCCCAGCAGCGCAAGGCCCCGAACGACGGACTCGCCGGCGTGGCGCAGAAGGCAAAGTCCTATGCCCCGTAGGTCCCAGACCTCGCGACGCCAGCTCCGGCTGGGGCTGGCGTTCGCGAGTCCGTGGCTGATCGGCTTCGTCGCGCTGGTCCTCGGGCCGATCGCCGCGTCGGGGTACTACAGCTTCACCGACTTCAACCTGTTCCAGTCGCCGACCTTCGTCGGCGTCGACAACTACACGGCCATGCTCGACGACGACCGCTTCGCCACGGCGCTGTTCAACACGCTGTACCTCACCGTGGTCGGCGTGCCGCTCGCCCTGCTGCTGTCGCTCGGCTTCGCGCTCGCGCTCAACTCGCGGGTGCGCGGGCTCCCGCTGTACCGCGCGATCGTCTATCTGCCGACCATCATCCCCATCGTCGTGAGCGTCTATGTCTGGCGATGGCTGCTCAACGCGCAGTACGGCTACCTGAACCGGATCCTCGGTTTCCTGCACCTGCCGCAGCCGAGCTGGCTGGAGGACCCGGCGTTCACCAAGCCCGCGGTCGTGCTCATCGGGCTGTGGATGGTCGGCGGCACTACCGTCATCTTCCTCGCCGCGCTCAAGGACGTGCCCCGGGAGACCTTCGAGGCCGCGCTCGTCGACGGGGCCGGCCCCTGGCAGCGCTTCCGCGCCGTCACCTGGCCGGCGATCAGCCCGGTCACGCTGTTCCAGCTCATCGTCGGGCTCATCACCAGCCTGCAGCTGTTCACCCAGCCGTACCTGCTCGCGCAGACCCGGCTCAACGCCGCCGCCGGCGGGCCCGACGACTCGCTGCTGACCTACGGGATGTACGTGTACCAGAACGCGTTCGTGTTCCTGAAGATGGGCTACGCCTCGGCCCTCGCCTGGGTGCTGTTCCTCATCACCGTCGCGATCACCGCGGTACTGATGCTCAGCTCGCGCAAGTGGGTCCACTATGGTCAGTAAGGCGCGCTACCCCCTGGTGTGGGCGATCGCCCTCGGGATGCTCTTCCCGTTCGTCGTCATGCTGACCACGGCGCTGAAGCCGCCCGGCGAGGTCTTCACCCTGCCCCCGCGGCTGCTGCCCGAGCAGTGGGAGTTCGGCAACTTCCGGGCCGCGCTGGAGGCCATGCCCTTCTGGCGGTACCTCGGCAACACGCTGCTCGTCTCGAGCCTGTGCGTGGTGGGGAGCCTGGTGTCGTGCCCGCTGGTCGCGTACTCCCTTGCGAAGCTGCGCTGGCCCGGGCGCAACCTGGTGCTGGCGCTCATCCTCGGCTCGATGATGCTGCCGCCGCAGGTGACGCTCGTCCCGCTGTACCTGCTGTGGAACAAGCTCGGCCTGGTCGGCACGTACTTCCCGCTCATCGTGCCGAGCTTCCTCGGTACACCATTCCTCATCTTCATGCTCCGCCAGTTCCTCGTCGGGGTGCCCGACGCGCTGCTCGACGCCGCCCGGCTCGACGGCGCCTCGGAGTTCCGGGTGTACTGGCGGATCGTGCTGCCGCTCGCGCGCCCGGCACTGGCGACGGTGGCGGTCTTCCAGTTCGTGTGGACCTGGACCGACTTCCTCAACCCGCTCATCTACCTCAGCGACACCAGCCAGTACACGCTCTCGGTCGGGCTCTACGCCTTCTTCTCCGAGCACGGCGTCGACTGGGGTCCGCTGATGGCGGCCAGCGTCATGTTCACCCTCCCCGCGCTCATCATCTTCCTGCTCGGGCAGCGGTACTTCGTCGAGGGCATCGCAACACAGGGAATCAAGTAAATGAAAGGATCCTCCATGCCGTACAAGGCGATCACCGGCACCTTCCTCGACGAGATCACCGTCGACATCCCGTCGCAGAACTGGGGCGAGCGGGAGTGGGCCCGGGAGTTCGACACGTTCGTCGAGGCCGGCATCGACACCGTCGTGCTCATCCGGCTCGGCCTCGGCGAGCGCCTGGCCTGCCCGAGCAAGGCGGTGTCCGACCGGCTCGCCACGCTGCCGGTCTACACCGACCTGGTGCGGCTGTTCCTCGACCTCGCCGCCGAGCGGGACATCGCCTTCTACCTCGGCCTCTACGACTCCCACTACCACTGGTACCGCTACGACTGGAAGACCGAGGTCGACGTCAACCTCGCCGTCATCGACGAGATGTGGGAGCGCTACGGCGGCTCGCCGGCCCTGCGCGGCTGGTACCTGCCGCACGAGACGACCGACTCCAGCCTGCGCATCCTCGACATCAACACCACGCTCGCGGCCCGGCTGCGCGAGGTCAGCGACCTGCCGGTGCTCGTCTCGCCGTTCTTCCACGGGCGCGCCGACATGGCCATGAGCGTCGACCCCCGGCAGCGCCCGCGCTCACCCGAGGAGCACGTGCGGATCTGGGAGGAGATCTTCCAGCGGTACTCCGGGCTCGTCGACTACTGCGCGTTCCAGGACGGCACCGTGGAGCTGGCCCGCTCGGCGGAGTACTTCGCCGCCACGGCGGAGCTGGCCACCCGGTACGGGATCACGTCGTGGGCCAACATCGAGACGTTCGACCGGGACATGCCGATCCGGTTCCCTCCCACCGACTGGCGCAAGCTCGCCCACAAGCTCGACGCGGTCCAGCCGTACGTCGACAAGGTCATCAGCTTCGAGTTCTCCCACTTCCTGAGCCCCAACTCGGTCTGGCCGGCGGCCCGCAACCTCTACGACCGCTACACCGAGTTCGTGTCGACCCGGACCGCCCAGTGAGCCCGGTGCTCGAGGCGATCGCCGGCGGGCTGGTCGTCTCCTGCCAGGCGCCGCACGGCCATCCGCTGCGGTCGCCGGCCGTCATCGCCCGGCTCGCCGAGTGCGCCGCGCTCGGCGGCGCCGCCGCGGTGCGGGTCAACGACCCCGACGACGTCCGCGCCGTGAAGGACGCCGTCGGCCTGCCGGTCATCGCGCTGCACAAGGTCCGCGCGGCCGACCGCGACCTCATCACCCCGCGCTGGGACCTGGCCGCGGCCCTCGCCGCCGCCGGGGCGGACGTGATCGCGGTCGAGGCGACCGGCCGGGGCGACGTGCCGGTCGCGTCCTTCGTCGCCCGCATCCAGGCCGAGCTCGGCCTGCCGGTGATGGCCGACGTGGCCACGTTCGAGCAGGGCGCCGCCGCCTGGTCGGCCGGGGCGGAGCTGGTCGCGTCGACGCTGTCGGGGTACACGGCGGACAGTCCACAGCAGACGGAGCCGGACCTCGACCTGGTCGCGGCGCTCGCCGCGGTCGGCATCCGCACGGTCGCCGAGGGCCGGCTCGGCACCCCGGACCACGTGCGCACCGCGTTCGCCTCGGGGGCGTACGCGGTCGTCGTCGGCACCGCCATCACCGACCCGGTCGCGCTGACCCGCGGCCTGGCCGCCGCCACGCCGCGCTCCGCCTCGGCGCTGGGCCGGCCCCGATGACGGCCGACGCTTCGTCGGGTGGCGCCTCGTCGGGTGGCGCTCCGGCCGGCCGGCGCGGGGCGATCCGGCTGCGGACCGGCAAGGCGCTGCGGACCGACCGCCAGGAGGTCGCGGTCCG
>NZ_JBEXCY010000231.1:0-17873 GCF_040605515.1 Dactylosporangium sp. NPDC005572
TCATGCAGCGATCCCGAATTCGTGCGGCGTTGTCTGCGGCGACGGTGTTCGACACGGGCGCGCTCGCGCTGGGCTCGGGCCCGGTCGGTGCGGCGCCGGGTGACCCGGTCGTCCAGGGCGCCGACAACGACGCCGGCGGCGCCGGCACGATCCTGCGCTCGACCGCGGGCGGCGCGACCCTCGAGGTCCGCAACGCCGTCGGGGTGGGCGGCGCGGTCGGCGTCAAGGCGTCGGCCGACGTGGGCGTCGACGCGTCCGGGTTCGACGCCGGCGTGGTGGGCTTCAGTTCGAACGGCAACGGCCTCGTCGGCCGCAGCGACCTCGGCTACGGCGTGATCGGCACGGCCTCCGACCTCGGCGGCGTCGGCGTGGTGGCGGCGGCGCCGGACGAGTTCAGCAAGACGGCCCTCGACGTGCGGGGCCAGGTCCGCTTCGCCCGCAGCGGCGTCGTGACGGTGCCCGCCGGCGCGACGAGCGCGACGGTGGCCGGGTTGCAGGTGTACACCTCGACCCACGCCCTCGCGGTGGCCCAGCGCAACACCGCCGTCTGGGTGAAGGCCGCCGTCCCGAACCCGGGCACCGGCCAGCTCCGCGTGCACCTCAACGCGGCCGCGCCGGCCGGCGGCGTGCCGGTCGCCTGGTGGCTGCTGGAGGTCTGACCCGGTTGCGGGTCCGGAGGCCACCGGCCTCCGGACCCCACCTTCACCGGCTTCTTCCGGCGCGACTGCGGCTACCAGCCGAACCGGCGCTTCTTGCGGCCCGTCAGCCGCTCGGCGAGGGTCGTGCCCTGCCGCAGCAGCCGCGACGTCCGCGTCGAGCCCCGCCGGGCCTCGATCCGCTCGCTGACCTTCTTCGCCCCGGCCACGGCGAGCGGGATCGCGAGGGCGGCCACCGCCCACCGTCCGAACGCTCTGCGCATCGTCAACCTCCTCCGTCCTCCACCCTGGGATACCCACTTCGGGGCGGCGCTCACCTCGTCAGGTGCCGCCCGCCCGCCACGGACAGCGTCTCCGCGTTGATGTGGCCGTTCGCGTCCGAGCCCAGGAACAGCACCGCCGAGGCCACGTCCGACGGCGTGCAGATGCGGCCGGTCGGCGTGCGGGCGGCCTCGGCGTCGACGACCTGCTGGCCGAAGCCGGGGGTGGTCAGCGCCCGCTCGGTCAGCGTGAACCCGGGCCGCACCACGTTGGTGAGGATGCCGTGGCGCGCCTCGCGCGCGGCGAGCACCCGGGCGGCGGTCTCCAGCGCGCCCTTCGCCGCCGGGTACGCCAGCCCGGCCGGCATCGGCTGGTCGACGACGTCGGACGAGACCAGCACGATCCGGCCCCAGCCGTCCGCGCGCATCCCCGGCAGCACCGCCTCCACCAGCGACAACGTCCCGACCGCGTTGGCCGCGAACCCGTCGGTGAGGCTGTCCCAGGTCTCCGGGTCCCACGATGGCCACGCGACCGCGTTGGCCACCAGCACGGCGACGTCGCCGGCGGTGCGCGCGACCTGCTCGGCGGCGGCGCCGATCGAGCCGGGGTCGCGCTGGTCGATCCGCACCGTCATCGCGACGCCCGGGATGCCGCGCGCCGCGTCCTCGTTGCGGTGCCACCCGGCGACGACCCGGGCACCCTCGCCGACGAACGCCGCGGCGATCGCCCGCCCGATGTCACCGGAGGCGCCCGTGACCAGCACGACCTTCCCGGCAAGTCCGAGATTCATCTGGTACCCCCAAAGATAGTCGGCTAAAGGTTAGCCGACTATACATCGGTAGGATGGTCGCGTGGAACCCGCCGAGGTCATGCGCGTCAACCGGGCGCTCAACAAGCTGGCCAAGCTCTACCGCGCCGCGAAGGCCCGCAAGCTCGCCGCGCTGGGCCTGCATCCCGGGCAGGACGTGCTGCTGTGGCTGCTCGCCGAGGAGCGCGCCGGCATGACGGTGTCCGAGCTCGCGGCCCGCCTGGGCGTGGAGCCGCCGACCGCCACCCGCAGCCTGGCCCGCCTGGAGTCCGGCGGCTGGTTCCGCCGCGAGCCGGTCCCGGGCGACCGCCGCCAGGTCCGCATCGTCGTGACCGAGGCCGGCCGCGCCCTGGTCCCGGCCATCGAACGCGCCTGGGCCGAACTGGCCGAGGAGGCCCTGGGCGACCTCCCGGCCCCGGACCTGGACACGACGGTACGTTCCCTGGAACGCGCGAGCACCCGCCTGCGCGGCCTGGTCGGCGAGGACGCGTTGACCGAGGAGTGACGACGACAGACCTGATCACCACCCTGCGGCGCGGCGACGTCGCCGGTACCGCCGCGCTCTTCGCCGGCGCCGACGAGGCACGGCGCCGCACCCTGGGCGCGGAGCTGGCCCGGCGGCACCGCGAGTTCGGCTGGTACGGCAGCACGGCCACAGCCCTCGCCGTCGCGGTGGTCGCCGGCCTGCCGGACGCCGCGCAGGCGGCCACGGTCCTCCACCGTGACGTCGTGCCCACCGCCGACGCCGCCGGGCCGGTGATCGCCGCGGCCCGGGAGCGCAGGCTGACCTGGCTCGGCGACCTCGCCGCGCGCCTCGCCGCCGGACTGACGCATTACCCGTTCGTGACCGACCTGCTGCGCGCCGAGGGCGTCAAGCCGCCGGGCAGCGAACGGTTCGTGCGGCACTGGCTCGGGTACCTCGACCGGCCGGTGGAGGCACTCCGCCCATCCCGATCGTGGACCGTCTCCGCGACGATCCGTTCCTGCCGGTACTGCTTGACCGTGTGCTGTCGGCGGTCCGAACGTTAGTTGTCAGCGGTCCGATCGGAACACGACGACGAGCACGCGCAGGGCGAGGATGGCGGCCACCGCGAGCAGGTTGTAGCCCAGCAGCGCGTACAGCGTCAGCGTCTGCGTCACCTCCGGGCCGCCGGCCGTGCCGAGCAGCATGACCGCCATGATGCCGCTGACCCCGGCCAGCACCGTCAGCAGCACCCGGTGCACGAGGCCGCTGACCAGGCGCCGGTCCCGCTCGTCGGCGAACAGCCGCACGTTGACGCCGAGCCGGCCGCGTTCGAGCGAGGCGGCGATGCGGTCGACGCGCCGGGGGAGCCGCCGCAGGATCGGCACCAGCGTGGTCAGCTCGTCGGTGAGCGCCTGCCGGACCGCCTCCGGCCGGGCCAGCTCGGCGAAGGCGTCGGCCGCGAACCGCCGCGCCTCGGTCATCACGTCGAACCCGGGCGACAGCTCGGCCAGCCCGCCCTCCAGCGTCGTCAGCGCCCGGAACACCGCGGCAACCTCCGGCGGCACACTCAGCTCGTAGTCCGCGACGAGCCGCAGCAGCGACCGGAACAGCTGCGGGTCGGTGCTGCCGCCGTGGCTGACGTACCGCGCCATGAACTGCCCGAGGGACCGCTCGAGCCGCTCCTCGTCGACCTCGTCAGGCCGGGCGACGACGCCGAGCAGCGCGTCGGTCGCCCCGGCCGGGTCGCCGCGGTCGAGCGCCAGCAGGAGCCGCTGCAGAGACTCCCGAACGCCGCCGTCGAGCCGGCCGACCGAGCCGAAGTCGAGCAACCCGAGCCGGTCGTCGCGCAGCAGCAGCACGTTGCCCGGGTGCGGGTCGGCGTGGAACACCCCGGCGACGAGGATCTGCCGCAGGACGCACGACAGCAGCGTCCGCGCCAGGCCGGCCGGGTCGAGGCCGCGCGCCGCGAGCGCCGGCCCGGCGGTGGTGAGCGGGACGCCGTCGAGCCGGCTCATCACCAGCACCCGCTCGGTGCACAGCGCCGGGAACGGCTCGGGGAACACGACCGCGCTGTCCGGGGCGGCCCGCGCCACCGCGGCCAGGTTGCGCGCCTCGGCGCGGAAGTCGAGCTCCTCCCGGACCGCCTGGGCGAACCCGGCGGCGAGCGCGGCGGCGCCGGTGGTGCGGCCCCAGCGGGTACGCGTCTCCAGCGTCGCCGCGAGCCGCGCCACGATGTCGAGGTCACGCTCGACGGCGGCGCGCACACCGGGCCGCTGGACCTTCACCACCACGTCGGCGCCGGAGCGCAGCGTGGCCGTGTGCACCTGCGCCACCGACGCGGCCGCGAGCGGCTCGCGGTCGATCGAGGCGAACAGCTCGCCGGGCGGCATCCCGAACTCGGCGACCAGCACGGCCTCGACGTCGCTCCACGGCACCGGCGCGGCCCGGTCGCGCAGCGTGCTGAGCTCCTCCGCGACCTCCGCCGGCACCAGGTCGCGCCGGGTCGACAGCACCTGGCCGAGCTTGACGAAGGTGAGCCCGCCCTCCTCCAGCGCCGCCCGGAGCGACCGCCCGGCCGGCGCCCCGGCGCGCCGCCCGCGCAGGTGCGGCCCGAGCCCGTGCCGCACCACGATCGCCAGAATCTGCACGTACCGCCGAGTCCGCCGGGCCCGCCCCCGAAGCCCCCGCAACCACTGCAGCGGCGTGATGTGCCCGGCCGGCACGAGCGCCTCGGCCACGACCAGGAACACCATGGCGACGACGAGCGAGGTGACGGCCGCCAGCAGGAGCAGCCACACCGGCGCGACGGACGTGCTGTCCTGCGGCACCGACCCAGCCATGGCCCGCGCGATCGGCCCGGCGACGAGCAGCGCGACGGTCCCGGCGAGCAGCAGCCGCACGGTCCCGAACCGCACCCCGAGCAGCCGCCGCGCGATGAGCGCCACGACGGCCACCACCCCGAACACGGTGACGACCACAGCCACCCACACCGACACGTCCCCCATGAGACCGACGGTAGTCGATCGGTGCGCGCCCCGGTGGCCTCCGCCCGGTGGCCTCCGCCCGGTGGGCTCGGGCCGTCAGCCCACCAGCGGGATGCCGCCCACCGGCACCCGCACGAGCCCAGCCATCCCGACCTCCGTCAGGCCCTGCCCGGGATCTGGAAGCGCGCCGCCGAGCCGCCAGCGGTCGTCGAACTCAAGGTCAAAGTTCCGGCCATTCTGCCCTCGCCCGAACCCGGCGATCACGACACCTTCGTCTTCCCGGCGTCGAATGCCTCGATGATGTCCGCTCTGCTGAGCACCTCCAGAAGGTCGTCGAAGTGGAAGAGATATGTCCACAGCATCGTCCCCGGTTGTTGCTGACCGGAGAACGAGCGCCGAGTGGGGTGGGAACGGCCGAGCGGATGGCGTCGGTGGCCGGGAGGGCCGGCGACGCGCGCCTCGGCGGTCGGTGGTTGGGCGCGCTCCGTCCCGCGGCTGGGCGGGCGGCGCCGCTCGCTCACGCCAGACGGTGCTCGCCTACACCGGAACGGTCGCCGCGGGCACCCCGCCGGGATAGTCGAGGCGCCCGGCGCGCAGGAGCCCGAGCTGCTCGGCCGTGCGGCTGCCCGGCGGGCCGGTGAACAGCAGCAGGCGCTGGTCCTCGGCCGGGGAGAGCACCTGCTCGCAGTCGAGGTCGACCAGCCCCAGCACCGGATGGACCACCCGCACGTTGCCGACGCGGCGGACGCCGACCTCGTGCAGCTGCCACAGCTCGCGGAACTCCGGGCTCGCCGCGTGCAGCCGCCGCACGAGGTCGAGCGCCGCCGGGTCGTTGGTGCGGCGGGCGAGGGCGGCGCGCAGATCCCCCACATGCACGCGGCTCCACGCGGCCTGGTCGTCCGGCGGATATGCGGCCCGGACCGCCGGGTCGGTGAACCACCGCCACACGATGTTGCGCTGCTGCGGCCGGGTCGAGCACACCCCGCCGAACAGTGCCTCGGCGAGCGCGTTCTGCGCGAGCAGGTCGCCGATGTCGCTGAGCACCTGGGCCGGCGCGTCGGTCAGCCGGTCGAGCAGCATGAGCAGCCCGGGCTGGACCTCGTCACCGGCCGGTGGCCCCGCCGGCGGGCGGTGGCCGGCCAGGAGATAGAGATGGTCGCGTTCGTCGTCGTTGAGTCGCAGCGCGCGGGCGAGCGGGGCGAGGAGCTGCGTCGACGGCTGCGGGCCGCGGCCCTGCTCCAGCCGCATGAGGTAGTCCGCGGACATGCCGGCCAGCCGCGCGACCTCCTCGCGCCGCAGGCCCGGTGTGCGGCGGCGGGCCCCGGCGGGGAGCCCGACGTCGGCTGGTTGCACCCGCTCCCGGCAGCGGCGCAGGAAGTCGGCAAGTTCGCGGCGGTTCATGCCGCCCATCTTGACCCCGCTGCGGCCCGGACACCCAAAGCGCAGGCAAGGATCGTCAGTCCTAGTCACCAGGAGTAATGATGATGCGACGGCCGCGTAACTCTCCGCGCTCGATCATCGCGTGCGCCTCGGCGGTCGCCGACAATGGCAGGTCGACCGTGGCCCTCGGGCGGAGCTTTCCGGCCGTCAGCATCCGGTTGGTCGCCACCGCGGCCTCGGCCAGCTCCGCGACGGTGGCGTGCGAGATGACGAACCCGCTGACGGTCCGGTCGTGCATGTACAGTGCGGTCACCGGCAGCACCGGCCGGGACGCCGCACCGGCCAGCACCACGATCCGGCCGCGGAACGCGAGCAGGTCCAGCGCCGCTGCCAGGTCGTTGCGCCCTGACGTGTCGAGGTACAGCGCCGCGCCCCCGGGGCAGGCCGCCGCCAGCCGTTCGAGGCGGTCGGCTGCGCGGTAGTCGACCACCTCGTCCGCGCCGAGCGCCGTGCAGTAGGCGGCGTCGTCAGCCGCGGCCGTGGCGACGACCCGCGCCCCGGCGTCGACGGCGAACGCGACGAGCGCCGCACCGACATGGCCCGCGGCGCCCTCGACGATCACGGTGTCACCGGCGCGCAGCCGGCCGTGCGTGAACAGCGCCAGGTAGGCGGTACCGGCCGGGAAGACCGCGGCGACCGCGGCGCGGGGCTGGACGCCGGGCGGCACGCGGTACAGCCGCTCCATCGGCACCACGGCGCGCTCTGCGGCGGCGCCCTGCCGGCCCGCGTGGCCGAGGCTGTCGCACCACACGACGTCGCCGGGTGCGAACCCGGTCACCCGCCCGTTCGTCGACAGCACGGTGCCGACCAGGTCGCGGCCCACGACGAACGGCATCGGCAGCGGCGTGGGGAACAGACCGGAGCGCACGAACGTGTCGACCGGGTTCACCGTCGTCGCCGTCACCTCGACCAGCACGTCGGTGGGGCCGGGCACGGGGTCCGGTAGCGGGCCGCACCGGATCTCCTCGGCCGGTCCGAGCCGTTCGATGTAGGCCGCGCGCATGCCTCCGATCCTGCCCCGGGATTGCGAATCCTAGGCTGAACAAGCCCATTCTCACCCGCTGCGTGGGGTGTCAGGGTCGTCTTGTCGGCGGAGGCGATCCGGAGCGAGGGAGACGGCAGATGGCACGCGCGGTGCGGTTCGAGAAGTTCGGCGGGCCCGAGGTCCTGCAGGTCGTGGAGGTGGCGCGGCCGGTGCCCGGGCCGAGGACGGTCCTGCTTCGGGTGCGTGCCGCGGGCCTCAATCCGGTCGAGTCGGGGATTCGCGGCGGATTTTTGCAGCGGGTGTACCGTACGAGCTTCCCCTCCGGGCAGGGCCGCGACGTCGCCGGCGTAGTGGAGGAGGCCGGCCCGGGCGCCGAGGGGTTCACGGCCGGTGACGAGGTGTTCGGCTGGGCCGACGAGTTCGGCACCCACGCCGAGCTGGTGCTGGTCCCGGTGCGCAACCTCGCCCGACGGCCGGCAGCCGTGCCCTGGGAGGTGGCCGGCGCCCTGTATACGGCCGGGGCGGCCGCCTATGCCGCGGTCCGCGCGGTGGCCGCCGGCCCGGGCGACACGGTCGTCGTCGCGGGTGCCGCCGGCGGGGTCGGCACCCTCGCGGTGCAACTCGCCCGGGAGGCAGGCGCCGCGGTCGTCGGCCTGGCGAGCGAGCCCCACCACGCCTGGCTGCGGGAGCACGGCGTGATCCCGGTTGCGTACGGAGACGGGGTGCTCGACCGGCTGAGAGCCGTTGCCGGGCAGGCCGACGCGTTCGTCGACACGTTCGGCGGCGGCTACGTCGACCTGGCCCTCGCGTTCGGCGTGCGACCCGACCGGATCAACACGCTCATCGATTTCGAAGCCGCCGCCCGGCACGGCGTCCACGCGGTGGGCAGCAACGACGCGTCGAGCCCGGCGGTGCTCGAAGAGCTCGCGGGCCTCGTGGCGGCGGGGCGGCTCGACGTGCCGATCGAGCGGGTGGTCGGACTGGAGGAGGTGGCCGATGCCTACGCGCTGCTGGAGCGCCGGCACACGCTCGGCAAGCTCGTCCTGGTGCCGTGACGCAGAGCTCCCGGCCGGCGGCGGGAACGGGGGGCTGCCGGGCCGGGACGGGAACGGAGGAAGGCCCTGCCGAGGCGGAAACGGACGGCGGTTGGGCCGGGACGAGGACGCAGGGCTTCCGTCCGGCGGCGGCAGCGGGGGGCTGCCGGGCCGGGGCGGGAACGGAGGGCGGCCCGACCCGGACGAGGACGGAGGGCAGTCCTGCCGGGGGGAGGACGGAGCGCTGCAGGGCTGGGACGAGGACGGAAAGCTGCCGCGTGAGGGCTCGTCAGCCGGCGGGCGCCGCGGAGGCAGGCGGGGTCGGGGACCAGCCCAGGCGGGGCGCCACCAGGCGGGCGACGTCATCGAGGATCTGCTCGTAGTCGGCTGGCTCGAACTCGTAGGGCAGCTCGAGCCGCAGTTCGTCCACGGCCTGGACCGCCGCGTCGGCCAGCAGGCGCTCGACGATGTCGTCGGCGGTGCCGATGACGTCGGGGGCGAAGAGGGCGCGGCGCTCGCCGTGGGGCTTGAGGGTGCGCTCGTGGCGGGACTCGGCGTAGCGGAGGTAGCGGCGGCGGGTCGCGGCGTCCGCGCTGTCGAGCGGCACGACAACCCGGCCCACGGCGATCCGGCCGGGCTGGCGCCCTGGAGCCGGGGGTTCGGTGCTGCCCGACCCGGCCAACTCGGCCGGCCCGGCCGGGCCCGCCGACAGGGAGCGGTATTCCTCGATGTGGGTCAGCTGGGCGGTGACGAAGTCGTCGGTCGTCTCGCCGGAGACGATGTTGCCGGCGAGGAGGTTCAGGCCGGCGGAGGCCGCCCAGCGGATCGAGCGGAGCGAGCCCCCGCCGTACCAGAGACGATCCACAAGACCCTTGCTGTAGGGCTGCAGGCGCGGGCGCTGCGTGTTGCCGGGGGAGTGGATCACCGTGTCCGGGCCGCCGAGGAAGTCGCCGCGGAGGTTGTCGCGGAGGCGGGCGATGCGGGTGTAGGAGAGGTCGTAGGTGCGCCAGTCGCCGTCGAAGACGAGGTCGCCGATGAGTTCGGCATGCGGCGGGGTGCCCGCGCTGAATCCGACCTGCAGGCGGCCGCGGGAGAGCACGTCCGCCAGCGACAGGTCCTCGGCCAGGCGGAAGGGGCTCTCGTAGCCGATCGGGATGACCGCGGTGCCGAGCTGCAGGCGGGTGGTGCGCTGGCCGGCCGCGGCGAGGAACACGGCCGCCGAGCCCACGCCGTGCTCCAGATGGCGCTGGCGGATCCAGCCACCGTCGAAGCCGAGCCGCTCGGCGAACTCGAACAGCCGCAGCGTCGCCTCGAGCCCCGCGTAGGGGTCGTCGTCGGCGAAGTTGCCCGGGGTGAGGAAGGCGAGCGTGGTGACGGTCATGACGCGTTCCAGCGGCCGCGGTGGACGACCTCGTCGAAGGGGCGGCGGTCCGGCCGGGCGAGCGGGCGCAGCGGGCGGTCGGCGGGATATCCGACGCCGATCAGGTACGGCACGGTGCGGTCCGCCGGGACGCCCAGCAGTTCGCGGGCCCGGTCCTGGTCCCCGACGGACGAGTGGCCGGTGCCGATGCCGAGGTCGGCCGCCGCGACCAGGATCGCGAACGCGGCCTGCCCCAGATCGAACCGGTCGGTGAGCAGCTGCCGCTCGTCGGCCGGCTCGGGCAGCACGAGCGCGATCGCCGCCGCGGCTCCGGCGATGTGCCGGGCGCCGCGCCAGACGGTGGCCAGTTCGGTCAGCTGCTCGTGGTCGGTGACGACGACGAAGTCCCATCGCTGCCCGTTGGACGCCGACGGCGCCCGTCGGGCCGCCTCGACCAGCCGGTCGAGATGCTCGACGGGGACGGGCTCCGGCCGGTACTGCCTGACGTTGCGCCGCGCCCGCAGCGCGTCCCAGGTCTCCATGCCGCGACGATATCATGTCAATCAGATAGGAGAAGTGGGGAACTGGCAAAGCATAGACTGCGGCGATGGAGACGGTGACCTCGCGGGACGGCACGACCATCGCGGTCGAGCGTGCGGGCGAGGGGCCCGCCGTGATCCTGGTGGGCGGCGGCCTGGACGACGGATCGGAGAACGCCCCGCTCGTGCCGGCGCTGGCGCGGTCGTTCACCGTCTTCAACTATGCCCGCCGCGGACGTGCCCTCAGCACCGACGCGGCGCCACCCCCTTGGCGCGGGCCGGTCCTCGGCCGGGACGCGGTGGCACGGGAGCTCGGGGACCTGGCGGCCGTCATCACCGCGGCCGGCGGCACCGCCCACCTGTTCGGCGCCTCGTCAGGCGGCGCGCTCGCCCTCGAGGCGGCCGCGGCCGGGCTGCCGGTCGGGCGGCTCGCGGTGTACGAGGTGCCGTACCTGGTCGACCCGGCCATCGTGGCGGCGTTCGCCGAGTACAGGGTCGAGCTGCACCGACTGCTCGGCGCCGGGCAGCGGGGCGCGGCCGTGGAACTGTTCATGCGGCTCGCCGGGGCAGCGGAGGAGGACGTCGCCGGTGCCCGGTCGGCGCCGGTGTGGGCCGGGCTGGAGGCACTGGCACCGTCGCTGGCGTACGACGCTGCGTGCCTCGGCGACGGCCGCCCACCCGCCGCCCGCCTGGCGACGATCACCGAGCCGCTGCTGGTGCTGACCGGCGACGCCGGGGGCCTGTTCGAGCCGGCCGCGGAGGCGATCACAGCCGCCGTCCCGGCCGCCCGCCGCCACGTCCTGGCGGGCCAGGGCCACGTCGCCGACCCGGCCGTCCTGGCGCCCGTGCTCACAGACTTCTACAGCGGCTGACCTCTCGGTGATGCGGGTCCCGCCGGTGGATTCGTGGAGTGGGCCGGTGATCGGCACCGGGTAACGGCTCGGGATCGACTTCGGCACGTCCAGCACGTCCAGCACGTCCAGCACGTCCAGCACGGCCAGCACGTCCAGCACGTCCAGCACGGCCGCCGAGCGTCGCGCTCGTCGCGCACGCCGGGCTCGCCGGCCGGGTGGGCAGCCGGGCTCGCCGGCCGGGTGGATAGGTGGATAGCCGGGCGCGACGGCCGAGTACGGGTTCGTGCTCGACCGCACGCCGTTCCTCAGATGAGGGTGTGCTGCGGCCCGGGAGGGGTCGCGTGCAGCGTCGCCGGCACGGTCCGGCCGTGTCCGCATGGCATCGGCCCGGGACCATCGGGCCCCGGGCCGATCCTCCACGGCCGGTCAGACGGAGACCCGGCCGGCGCCCGCGCCGGCGGTCACGCTGGCCTTGACGTTGCTCGCCGTCTCCAGGGTGTAGGAGTACGGGATGCTGGCCACGCTGCCGCCGGTCTGGCCGCTGCCCGAGTTCACGAAGTGGTTGTTGCGGGCCACCAGCGTGCCGGGGCCGGAGTCGCCCTCGCCGAGGTGGTACCGGTCGTCGGTGTTCTCGAAGTAGTTGCCCTCGACGAGCACGCCGGCGCCCTCGGTCGACGCGACGCCGTAGCCGCCGACATTGTTGTAGTAGTTGTTGTACACGTGGACCGGGTTGCCGAACCGGACCCGCGGGTGGCGCTGGGTCGAGCCGTCGAACCAGTTGTGGTGGTACGTCACCCGCAGGTGTCCCCGGTCCTGGCTGCCGTTGTCGTCGGAGTGGCCCAGCAGCATCGACTTGTCGTGGTTGAACACCCGGTTCCACGACACCGTGATGAAGTCCGAGCCGCGCTTGATGTCCACCGCGCCGTCGTAGCCGTTGCTGAACGTGTTGTGGTCGATCCACACGTTCGTCGACGACTGCTCGACGTTGACGGCGTCGTCGTTCCAGTCCCGGAACGTCAGGTTGCGGATGATGACGTTCTTCGAGCCGCTGAGCGTGAAGCCGCAACCGACGATCGTCGCGCCCGCGTTACCGAGGACGGTCTTGTTCGACGCCACCTTGAGCATGCCGGAGCAGGAGATCGTGCCGGACACCCGGATCACCGACGCGCTGCTCGAGCTCAGGGCGCTGGTCAGGGCCGACGCGCTCGACACGGTCGTCGCCGACGCGCTGCCGCCGCCGGTGGTGCCGCCGTTCTGGGTGGCCCAGCCGGCGAGGCCGGTCTGCGGGGTACTGGTGCCGCCCAGCTTGGCCAGCTGCCACTGCTGGTTCCAGCCGTCGAGGTCGGTGAACTGGGCGATCTTCGCCCCGTCGGCCGTCGACCACTCCCAGACGTCGAGGACCTTGCCGCTGGCGCGGTTCTTGAAGCGGACGTACCCGTCGCTGGAGTCCAGGACCTGGAACTGCTGGCGGGTGCTGCCGTTGTCGGCGTACTGCACGAGCTGGGTGCCGTCGTTGGCGTCCGGCAGGTCGAGCACCTTGCCGCTGTGCCTCGACCTGATCTTGTAGTACCCGCTGCCCGCGCTGACGAACTGCCACTGCTGCACGGCGAGGTCGTTGCGGGCGAACTGGTTGATCGCGGCGCCGTCGTTCGTGGCCCAGTTGTACACGTCCATCGCCTTGCCGCTGTGCCGGTTGACGAAGACGTACGTGGCGCTGGTGTCGATCGTGGCCGCCTCGGCGCTGTGGGCGGCGACGAGGGCGGTGGTGCCCGCGATGACCGTCGTGGCGGCGGTGATCACCGCGATCGGCCATCGGCGGCGGGCGGTGGCAGGCCTGGCGGTGCCTGCGGTTGCGGTCATGAGCTACCTCCGGTGTGAGGACGGGGTAAGCGCTTTCCTGAGGCAAGTTAGCGCTCACATAGATAAACGTCAACGTCGATCTCGGAAACTTTCACGCGCGCTAGGCTGTCGCGGTGGACCTCGTGACGCTGCTCGAACAGGCCGAGTCCGACCCGGCGCGCCGCCAGCCGGCCGCGGACGCCGTCTGCGCCGCCGGCCCCGACGCGCTGCGGTTGCTCACCGACCGCCTCCGGGCGGGCTGGGAAGGCATCAGCGTCGATCTCTGCGGCGCGACCCTCGTCGATGCCGACTTCAGCGGCTGCCACCTCGCCGCGGTGGCGTTCGCCGACACCCGCTTCCACGGCACGACCCGCTTCGAACACGCCACGTTCGCGGGCGAGGCCACCTTCCAGCGCGCGCTGTTCGCGGGCGACGCCACCTTCGCCGGCGCGCGGTTCGACGGCGACGCCGCGTTCGGCCGGACCAGGTTCCGCGGCCGCGCCGACTTCACCGGCGCCCACTTCGCCGGCATGGCATGGTTCGGCCGCGGCGCCGAGACCTGGTGGGACGACGACGAGGCCTGGGACACGGTCGAGGAGATCGCGCCGGCACCGTGGGACGAGCCGGGCGAGGCCGACCCCGACTGGCCGGTCGCCGTGCTCGTCGAGGACTACCAGGACTGGGAGGAGGGCGGCGACGGCGCCCGGTTCACCGCCGACGTGACGTTCCGCGACGCGACCTTCGCCGGCCCGGCCTGGTTCTACAACGCGAGGTTCGCCGCCGCCACCACCTTCGCCGGCGCGCACTTCGCCGGCCGCTGCCACCTCGACCACCCCACAGCCGACCTGACCGGCGCAGACTGGACCGGCAACACGGAGGACGGCGCGTCCGGGTGGCCGCTGGGCTGGACGGCCCCTCCGGAAGGCGGCGAGGTGACGTTCGATCCAGGTGTACCGCCGTTCGCCCGCCACCTGACCGACGCCGACCCGGCGGGCCTGGCGATGCTGGCCCAGCTGGGCGAGGACCGCCCCGACCTGCGCCAGCGGATCGTGACAACGCTGTGCGCCCTGCTCCGCGCCCCACTCCGGTCGCAGGTGCGGTCCGACCCGCCGCTGCGACGCAGGACGCAGCGCCTCCTCGAAGACCGCCTCCGCCACTGGCCGGGCCTGCACCTGCACCTGAGCGGCGCGGTCCTCGTCGACGCCGACTTCACCGGCTGCGAGGCCGACTACGCCGAGTTCTGCGGCGCCCAGTTCCACGGCACGACCCGCTTCGCGGGCAACCGCATCAAACGCCCGTCGTTCTCGCTCGACGGCCCGCTCGGCCACGCGACCTTCCACGGCGACGCGGTCTTCGGCACGCCACCACCCGACCACGCCGTCTTCCTCGGCACGGTCACCTGACCCGGCCGGCGCGGCGGCGCGCCGCTCCAGCACCCCCGATGCAGACACGGCTGCGCGCCGCTCCAGCACCTTGATGCGGACGCAGCGGCGCACCATTCCAGCACCCCGGTGCGGACGCGGTGGTCAGGGTCGTGGACGACGAAGGCTTCCGGCGCCGCCCCGGGCCGCAAAGCGGTGGCGGGGGAGTTGCCCGAAGTGGTGTCATCGGGCGTGCTTGACGTGGTGTTCGACATGGAGACCGGGGACCCCGACGATCTGCTCACGCTGCTGCTGCTCGCCGGGCATCCGCGCGTGCGGCTTGCCGGGGTGACCGTCGTGCCCGGGAGTGCGGCGCAGGTCGGGGTCGTGCGGCACGCGCTGCGGCTGGTCGGGCGGGACGACGTGCGGGTCGGGGCCGGGAACCTCGACCACCCCAGGGACGTCGTGTCGCTGTGGCACTACCGGGCGCTCGGCGACATCCCGCCGTCGCGGGACGCCGAGGACGCCGCCGAGCTGCTGGCGGGGGTGTGCGGCGACGCAACGACGCTCGTCTGTGGCGGGCCATTGACGAATGTCAAACGCGCCATCGCCGGTGGGAGCCTCGCCGTCGGCCGGCTCGTCGTCCAGGGCGGCTTCGCCGGGGAGGGCGTCGTGCCCGCCGAGCGGCAGCTGGAGAAGTTCCGCGGGCGGACCACCTGCCCCAGCTACAACCTCAACGGCGACCCGACGGCCGTGTTCGCCGTGCTCGACCACGACGGCATCGGCCACCGCCGGTTCGTGTCGAAGAACGTCTGCCACGGTGTCGTGTACGACGCGGCCGTGCACGCGCGGTTCGCCGAGGAGGCCCGCCGCGACTCCACCCGCACGATCCACCGTCTGATGGAGGTGTACCTGCGGGATCGCCCCGCCGGGAAGATGTTCCACGACCCGCTCGCGGCCTGCTGTGCGATCGACCCCGCGATCGGTACCTGGGCCGAGGTCGAGCTCTACCGCGAGCGCGGCGAGTGGGGCTCCCGGCCACAGCCCGGCTCGGGCACGTGGATCATCACCGGCTACGACCGGGAGCGCTTTCTGCAGACGCTACTCGAATGACGGCGTGGTCAGCTCCGCCCAGACGACCAGGGCGACGAGCAGCAGGAAACCGGCCAGGACGACGCCCGCGACGATGGCGCCCGGGCGGCGCAGGACCGGCAGGCCCGGGTCCATCGGGGCCGGCAGTTGGGCCGCGACACCGGGGGTCGGCACCGGCGGGGCCAGGCGGAGCACCTTGCGCAGCCGGAGACGGTCGATGAGCAGCAGGATCGGCACGCCGACCGCGCTGATGCCCCACCAGCCGGCGGCCAGGGTGCGGTTGGTGCGGGCGCGGTAGGTGGCCAGGCCGCACGATCGGCACATCCAGCCGCGGAACGACGTGATGATGTAGATGATCGCGATGCTGGTCAGCGACTGGAAGGTGGTGCGGACGGCCGGGCGCGAGCCGCAGTACTGGCACTCGCCCTCGGCCGGGGGCCGCAGCGCGGAACCGAACGCATGAGCGGCAGGAACGGACATGGTGCTCCCCTCGTGTGGTGCCGCATGATCTTCGATGCGGCGACGCGGACGGTAGCACCCGTCACGGGGCAGCCAGGTGGCGCACTACGACGCGACCGCGCGGCCGACCGTGAGGGCCGTCAGCAGCGGTCCGGACAGGGAGGTGCGGTAGGCGGCGTCGGGCTCGGTGCCGACCGCGTCGAGCACGGTGCTGAAGAAGCACCGCGCGGCCGCGGCCAGTGCCACGTCGAGGATCTCCGGCTCGGTCAGGCCGTGGCGGCGCAGCGTGTCGACGTCGGCGGCGGTGATCGCGGTCGGGTCGCCGGCCACCTTCTCGGCGAAGTCCATGACCGCCACGTCGACCGGGTCCAGGCCCGCATCGTGGTGGTCGAGCGCGATCTGCCGCAGGGTGGCGGCGTCGAAGAACTGCTCCAGCAGCACGCTGCCGTGGGCCAGGGCGCAGTAGCTGGAGCGCAGCCGGCGGGCCGCGGCGAGGGTGGCCAGCTCGTAGCGGCGCAGGTCCATGCCGCGCTTCACGGACCGGTTCAGCCCGGCCCAGGCCTCGTACACCTCCGGGCGCAGCGCGAAGACCCGCGTGTAGTTGGGCACGTAGCCGGAGCGGTCGAGTTCGGCCTGGTAGAGGGGCGACTCGTCGGGCGTCTCGAGGTACGACATGAGCGGAACGGTAGTCGCGTGGTGCGACAAAAGGATGGGGAGAAGTCCCTAACTCAGGCCGTGGCGCCGGGCGGCCGCGACGGCCTGGGCGCGGCTGGTCACGCCCAGCTTCGCCAGGACGGCCGAGATGTGGTGGTCGACGGTCTTGGCCGACAGCGTGAGGCGGGCGGCGATCTCGGCGTTGGACAGGCCCTCGACGAGCAGGCCGAGGACGTCGGCCTGGCGCGGCGTCAGCCCGGCGGCGTGCGCGGCGGTCGCCGGGCGCGGGCCGCGCGGCACCCGGGTCACGCCGCGGCGGCGTAGGTCGGCCCGCAGGTGCTCGGCGACGCGGGCGGCGCCGAGCTCGTCGTAGCGGCGCAGGGCCTCGAGCGCGGCCTCCGGGGAGCCGCCGGCGAGGGCCTCGGTCTCCAGCAGCCGGGCGCCGCGGCGCTGCCACTCCGCGGCGGCGGCACCCCAGTCGCCGTCGATCATCCAGCGGTACGGCGCTGCGACCGCGTCCGGCAGGTCCCCCGTCCCGCCGGCCTGGCGGTACCGGAGCGCGAGGCGCCCGGTCACGAACGGCTGGCCCTCGACCGCGGCAGCCAGCTCCAGGCCGCGCATCGCCTCGGTGCGGCTGCGGGTGGGGTCGCCGTTCCAGCGGAAGTACTCCGCACGACCGTCGGCGACGGGCGCGACGAACTGCACGTAGCCGACCCGGTCGGCCTCCCGGGCAGCGTCGTCCAGTGTGGACAGGGCGTCGGGGTGGCCGCGCGCGGCCAGGATGCGGCCCTTCATGGCCAGGGGCAGGACCGCGTTGACGCCGTGGCGGCCGGTCCGGGCGATGGCCTCGTCGGCGTCGGCGAGGGCACCGTCCCAGTCGCCGCGTTCGAGCCGGATGCGGCTGCGGATGCCGAGGGTGAACAGCTCGTACGCGTCGAGGTCGTGGGCGGCGATGTAGGCGTGGGCCCGGTCGGCGACCGCGGCCGCCGCGTCGTACTCGGCGACCTCGTCCGCGAGGATGCCGGCGATGTTGCCCAGGGCCCGGGACGCGTGGACCGGCAGCCCGTTCGCGTCGGCCGTCGCGAACGCCTCCTCCAGCGCCTGCCGGGCGTCCGGCAGGCCGGCGGTGAGCCGGGCGACGTTGACGTTCGTCAGTGCCTGCAGCGCCGTGTCGAGGTCGCCGAGGCGCTCGGCGAGGGCGTGGGCCCGCGTGCCCCACTCGACCGCGTCACGCAGCCGGTAGGACAGCGTGTACAGGTGCGACAGGTTCGCGTAGGCGACGGCGAGCTGGTGACCGTCGCCGAGCGTGACGGCCCGCAGCGCGGTCCGCTCGGCCAGCCCGGCGTCGCCGGTCCACCAGGCCAGGCGGGAGATCCAGCGCAGGTTCTCGCCGACCGGCTCGACCGCGCCGAGCTCCTCGCGCAGGGCCAGGGCCGCCTGCCGGGCGCGCAGGCCCTCGTCGTGCGCGCCGGCGAGGTACGCCTGACCGGCATACTCCTCCAGCAGCGCGGCGCGTTCGGCCGGGCCGAGCCGGTCGGCGTGGGCCGCCGCGGCGCCGTAGTGGGCGACGGCCTCCCGGTGG
>NZ_JBEXCY010000232.1:0-17837 GCF_040605515.1 Dactylosporangium sp. NPDC005572
CGGCCCCGCGCCGCGCCGCGCCGCCCGCGCCGCGCCGGGCGGTGCGTGGGTGCCCGGTGTTGGCCGCACTTGCCTCGGTGCCGTTGGCGATGATCACGAAGAGTTTTTGGGACCCCTGGGTGGAAGAATCCTTCGTGATCATGGAGGTTGCGGGCGGGAGCGTCCGCGGGGCCTTCCCACCCGCCCGCGAGGCACGGCGGCGCAGCGGCCCGGCGCTGGTTGGCGGCCGGCCGCCGACGCTTACGTTCAGTAGCCGAAGGGCGGGTTGGTCGCGCCGGCGGCCGGGCCCGGCCCCGGCGACCCGTTCGTGGGTCGGCGCCGCGCCGGGGCAGGCGGAGGCGAGGGACGCAGGTGTGCGTTGCCTACGTCCCTCGGGGCGGCCGGGCGCTACGAGACGGACAGGGAGTGGACGGCGCCGGCTCGGGTGCCGAAGTACATCGCGCCCTTCCAGACCGCCGGGGTCGACTCGATGCAGCCGCCGATCTTCAGCTCCCACAGCAGCTTGGGCTGGGCGTTGGTGTCTCCGACGTCGTACGCGTGCATGACGCCCGAGCAGTCGCCGATGAACAGGGTGTCGTCCACGACCACCGGGGACTGCCAGGTCTCGTTGCCCGGGACGTGGAACTTCCAGCGGACGGCGCCCGTCTGGCGGTCCAGGCCCATCACGTCGCCGCCCGTCGTGTCGAAGATGGCGATGTCCTTGTACAGCGCCGGCGTGCCCCAGATGCCGGCCGGCTTCGAGCCCTGGTCCTTGACGGCCCACACGACCGGGTTGTCGGGCTTCGACGGGTCCAGCTTCAGCATCTGGCCGACCTCCTTCGAGCGGGCGTTGCCCTTCTCGTACTCCGAGCCGACGTAGAGGAACCCCGCCTCGTCGATGACGATGGAGGCGTCGGTGTCGTCGCCGGTCCAGAAGCGGAACGTGCGGGTCGGGGTCTTGCCCTCCTTGAGGCCGCTGATGTCCCAGCCCTGGACCAGGCCGCCGGAGTTGGCGAAGTAGACGGTGTTCTTGTAGATGGCGACCGAGTTCTCGATCGAGACGTTGGTGTCGCCGAAGTCCTTGAGCAGCTGCTGGTCCCAGCCCGGGGTGTTGAACACCAGCTTCGGGTTGACCGTCACCTTGCCGTTGGCGTCATAGCCGCGGTTGAGCTTCACGATGTGGAACTGGCTGTTCTCGCCGCCCTCGAACAGGTAGTCGTCGATGATCAGGCCGGAGCCGTCCCAGTCGTCGTTCCACATCGTCGGCTTCACGGCGCTGGCGGAGAGCTTCCACAGCTCGGTCGGCACGCCACGGTCGAGCGCGATGACCCGGTAGTAGTTGTCGCGGGAGCCGGAGTAGAGCAGCGGGTAGCCGTCGGGGTCGACGGTGACGGTGCCCTTGATGATGTCGCCGGTCTTGAAGTCGGGCATGATCTGCTGCCCGGTGGCCGCGTCGAGGAAGTGGATGTTGCGGTCGTAGGCGCCGAACACCACCCAGGTGCGCCCGTCGCGCTCGAAGACGGCCGGCTGGCCGGTCCAGCCGTTGCCGCACCACTGCGTGGTCTTGCCCTTGTCCTCGGACATCGCGCACATGCCGCCGGTCTTCGGATACTGCCACTTGTGGACCGGCATGGTCTTCGGCACGGGGCCCTGCCCGTAATACGTCCGGGTCGGGTTGCCGCGGAACGTTAACAAGCCGTTGACCTTCGTGCCCCACGGCTTGCCGACGAGCTCGGGGTCGGACCAGCCCACGAACGGCGGCTTCGACGGCGACGGCGACGCGGCGGTGGTCGCGCCGGCGCCGGGGTTCGCTGCCGAGGAGCTGTCGGAGCGCGCGCGGCGCAACGCGTATGCGGTGGTGGCAACGCCACCGATGACCAGCACCAAGGCTCCAGCGAGCAGCAGGCGGAACGCCCCCGAACGTGACATGCCGACCAGTATGTCGGCACCCTACGACAAAAAAGCTCCTCCGAACGGCGGCATCGTCCTGCAACCCTCGGCTCACCTATCAGTTCACCTATTTCGGTTTTTCGAAGTGCTGGTAGTCGACGCCGCTGCGCCAGGCGCCGCCCCAGGTGAAGCCCTCGGCCCGGAACGCGGTGACCACGACGTCCCCGTCGACGATCATGCCGGGCCGCACGTCGCGCCGGTCCAGGTAGTCCTTGCCGGCCGGCGGCATGATCTTCCCCTTGGGCAGGTACGGGTTCTCGACGGTGTTGACGTCGATGGCCCGCCCGTAGGCGTGGTTCGACAACGTGCTGGTCCCGGGCACGGAGCGGCAGTTGAACGCCGAGGTGTTGTCGGCGGCCATCGACGCGTCGTCGCTGCCGCCGTACGCCTCGATGAGCTGCATGCTGCGGATCGGGAACCGCGCGGCGCGCAGCTTGGCGAAGACCCGCAGCACGGCCGGCGCGATCGCCTGGTGCACGACGAGCTGCCCGCGCTGCCCGGCCCCGGCGAAGTCGACGTAGGCGATGGTGAGCAGCCGCAGGTCGTCGAGGCCGACGGGGCACCCCGGCTGCCACGAGACCCCGGTCATCGCCTGCCGCAGCGCCGGCGGCAACGGCTCGCTGGTGTCCGCGGCAGGTGTCGATGTGGCAGGTGTACCGCCAGAGCCCGCGCCCGGCGACGAAGCGCCCGCGCCGGCGGAGGCGGCGGCCGCCAACGGTCGCTCGCCGCCCGGCGAGCAGGCGGCCGTCAGCAGCGACACGACCGCCACGACGAGCACGGTCCAGGAACGTACGGCCATGGTGCCGATACTATGGGCCGTGCCGGTTGACCAGCGCCGCCGACCCATCCGTCGCGCGACCGCCTTCTCGCTGCTCATCGCCGCTCTGCTGATGCCGTTGGCCGCGTGTTCGAAGCGCCCGCCGACGTCCGCCGCGGCGCCGTCCGCAGAATCGTCGCCGATGCTCGCGGAGGTGCCGGCCGCGCCGTCGTCGCCGTCCGCGGCCCCGCCGTCCGTGACGGCCGCGCCCGCGAGCACGGCCCCGAAGCCCGCCGGCACATCGGGTACACCTGCCGCAAATGACGCATCGCGACTCCGGACCCTGCCGTCCTCCACCACCCAGGTGGTGATCGTCAAGACGCCCGGCATGGCGTCGACGTCGGGCACGCTGCAGGCCTTCACGAAGTCGGGCGGGGCGTGGCGGCCGGCGTTCGCGGCGATGCCGGCCCGGATCGGGTCCAACGGCTTCAGCGACAGCAAGCGCGAGGGCGACAAGACGACACCAACCGGTGTGTATGCGATCGACGGCACGATGTACGGCATCGCGGGCAATCCGGGCGTCCGTTATGCGTACCACCGGCTGGTCCCCGACGACTGGTGGAACGAGAACAGCGACACGTCGGGCTACAACACGTTCAGTCACGGACCGAACCCCGGCGGGCCGAGCGAGCCGCTGTGGCAGATCAGCCCGCAATACACGCACCTCGCTGTGATCCGCTACAACATGCCGGCCACCCCGGGCCGCGGCAGCGGCATCTTCCTGCACCAGAGCACCGGCAACGCGACCCTGGGCTGTGTGAGCCTGGCCAACGAGCATCTGGTCGCGGTGCTGCGCTGGCTCGACCCTGCGGCCAACCCAAGGATCGTCATGGCACCCAGCGACCGGCTCAACCGCTACTGAGCGTCACCTCGCTCAAAAGTCACAAAGCAGCTACAACCCCCGCCAGGGTAGCGAAAAGTGACCATTCCGCAACGCCCGCGGGCAATGATCGGCGCACCAGGGGCGGTTGCCGGCGCGTTGCGCAATTGTTACCGGCAACAACAAAGTCTGGACCTCGGTGGCCTTGTGTCCACGGGGCGTGGAGGAATACGTTGCCGGACACAACAATCACCGTCGTCCCGGACACACCCCGACGGTGGACTCCGCCCTAGAACCTCCTCGCGCCCCTCAAAGGCGCATATCCGAAAGGACCCGTGCAAATGCGCAAAGGGATCCTCTCCCTGTTGGCGGTAGGCGTCCTCGCCACCGGCGGCCTCACCGCCTGCGGCGACGACTCGTCGGACTCCGGCAGCAGCGGCGATACCGCCAAGAAGCCGAAGATCGGCGTCATCCTGCCGGACAGCAAGTCGTCGGCCCGCTGGGAGACGGCGGACCGCAAGTACCTCGAGGCCGCCTTCAAGGCCGCCGGCGTGGACTCCGACATCCAGAACGCGCAGGGCGACAAGGCCGCGTTCCAGACCATCGCCGAGCAGATGATCACCGGTGGCGTCAACGTCCTGATGATCGTCAACCTCGACTCCGGTACCGGTAAGGCCGTCCTCGACAAGGCCAAGTCGGCCGGCGTCGCGACGATCGACTACGACCGGCTCACGCTGGGCGGCTCCGCGCAGTACTACGTGTCGTTCGACAACACCGCGGTCGGCAAGCTGCAGGGCGAGGGCCTGGTCAAGTGCCTGACCGACCTCAAGGCGACCAAGCCGATCATCGCCGAGCTCAACGGCTCGCAGACCGACAACAACGCCACCCTGTTCAAGGCCGGCTACGACGGCGTGCTCAAGGCCAAGTACGACAGCGGCGAGTACGTCAAGGGCCCGGACCAGTGGGTTCCGGACTGGGACAACACCCAGGCCGGCACGATCTTCGAGCAGATGCTGACCTCGACCCCGAACATCGCGGGTGTCCTGGCGGCCAACGACGGTCTCGGCAACGCCGCGATCAACGCGCTCAAGAAGCAGGGCCTCAACGGCAAGGTCCCGGTGACCGGCCAGGACGCGACCGTCCAGGGTCTGCAGAACATCCTCAACGGTGACCAGTGCATGACCGTCTACAAGGCTGTCAAGCAGGAGGCCGACGCGGCCGCGAAGCTGGCCATCGGCCTGGCCAAGGGCGAGAAGGGCTCCACCACCCAGAAGGTGACCGACCCCGAGGGCAAGCGCGACGTCGACGCCGTGCTGCTCACCCCGAAGTCCATCACCAAGGACAACGTGAAGGACGTCGTCGACGACGGCTACGTCACGGTTGCCGAGCTGTGCACCGGCGACTTCGCCGCGAAGTGCACCGCCGCGGGTATCAAGTAACACCCGGCGTCACCAGCCCGGCGTCCACAGCCTCGACTCTGTGGGCGCCGGGCCTCGGCCGTGAACACCCCCGGCGGCAGCCCTTCCGCCGGAGACGAAGAAGTCGGACATGGAGAAGGAGCATCGTGACCGACACACCCTTGCTGGAAGTGAAGAAGCTCAACAAGAGCTTCGGACCGGTCCAGGTCCTGCGTGACGTGGACTTCTCGGCCTACGCCGGCCAGGTCACCGCCCTCGTCGGCGACAACGGAGCCGGAAAGTCCACCCTGGTGAAGTGCCTCGGCGGGATCTACTCCATCGACTCCGGCGACTATTTCTTCGACGGCAAGCCCGTCACCGTGCACGGGCCGCGCGACGCCGCCGCCCTCGGCCTCGAGATCGTGTACCAGGACCTCGCGCTCTGCGACAACCTGGACATCGTCCAGAACATGTTCCTCGGCCGGGAGATCAAGAGCGGCCTCGTCCTCGACGACATCTCGATGGAGCAGAAGGCCGCCGAGACCCTCGCCGGCCTGTCGGTCCGCACCGTCAAATCGGTGCGCCAGCACGTCTCCAGCCTCTCCGGCGGCCAGCGCCAGACCGTCGCCATCGCCAAGGCCGTGCTCTGGAACAACCGCGTCGTCGTGCTCGACGAGCCGACCGCCGCCCTGGGCGTCGCGCAGACCGCGCAGGTGCTCGAGCTCGTGCGCCGCCTCGCCGACAACGGCCTCGCCGTCGTGCTCATCTCGCACAACATGAACGACGTGTTCGCGGTCGCCGACCGGATCGCCGCGCTCTTCCTCGGCCAGATGGCCGCCGAGGTCCGCGCGTCCGACGTGACCCACTCGCAGGTCGTCGAACTCATCACCGCCGGGCGCAGCGGCGACCTCGGCCTTCGCCAGAACGGAGCGGCGGCATGACCGTGTCCACCGTGCCCCCGGAGGAGAAGGCGGCCGCCGGCCGGCCGGTGACCCTGGGCAGCTACGTCAGCGGCTACTTCGGCAAGGTGCGCGGCGGTGACATGGGCGCCCTGCCCGCCATCTCCGGCCTCATCGTGCTCGTGATCGTGTTCTCGATCGCCCGCCCGGTCTTCTTCAGCAAGGCCAACTTCGCGAACCTGCTGACCCAGGGCGCCGCCGTCACGATCATCGCCATGGGTCTCGTGTTCGTGCTGCTCCTGGGCGAGATCGACCTCTCCGCCGGCTTCGCCAGCGGCGTCTGCGCCGCCGTGCTCGCGACACTGCTCACGACGCACGGCTATCCGTGGTACGTCGCCGTCCTCGGCGCCATCGTGACCGGTGTCGTCATCGGCCTCGTGCTCGGCACACTCGTGGCGAAACTCGGCATCCCGTCGTTCGTCGTCACCCTGGCGGCGTTCCTCGCCTTCCAGGGCGCCGTGCTGCTGCTCATCAAGGGCGGCACGATCATCGCCGTCGACGACCCCACGATCAAGAAGATCAACTTCGACGGCCGGTTCACCCCGGTCCAGGGCTGGATCCTCTTCGCCGTCACCGTCCTCGGCCTGCTCGCGGTCCACCTCTGGAAGCGCCGGGGCCGGGCCAAGCGGGGCCTGGCGGTCGAGCCGATGTCGGTCATCGCCCTGCGCGTCGGCTCGGTCGCCGTGCTGCTCGGCGTCGCCGTCTACGTGCTCAACCTGGAGCGCGGCCGCAACGTGCTGTTCTCCCAGAAGGGCGTCCCGATGGTCGTCCTGATCATCGGCGTGTTCCTGCTGCTGTGGACGTTCGTGCTCGGCCGCACCGCCTACGGCCGGCACGTCTACGCCGTCGGCGGCAACAAGGAGGCCGCCCGCCGGGCCGGCATCAACGTCGACGCGATCCGCATCTCCGTGTTCGTCATCTGCTCCGGCATGGCGGCCATCGGCGGCATCATCGCCGCGTCGCGCGCCGCGTCGGTCGACCCGAACACGGGCGGCAGCAACGTCCTGCTGTACGCGGTGGGCGCCGCGGTCATCGGCGGCACCAGCCTCTTCGGCGGCAAGGGCCGGGTCCTCGACGCGGTCCTCGGCGGCGCGGTCGTCGCGGTCATCGAGAACGGCATGGGCCTGCTGGGCTACGAGTCGGGCGTGAAGTTCATCGTCACGGGCGTCGTCCTGCTGCTCGCGGCGAGCGTCGACGCGCTGTCCCGGCGGCGGGCTGCCGCGGCGGGATTGAGTTGACGACCGGCGGCTAGGCTCGTTACCCGCCCCCGGAGAGAAAGCCGAGCATGCGCGTTGGTCCCAGCCAGGAGGAGATCCGCCGGAGCAACCTCGGTGCGCTCCTGCGCTCCGTGCACCTCCACGGCGCCATGTCCCGCGCCGACCTCACCAACAGCCTGGGACTCAACCGCAGCACGATTGGGGCGCTGACCGCGGACCTCGCCGCCGCCGGCCTGGTGAGCGAAGAGGTCCCGCAGGAGCAGCGCGGCCGGGCCGGGCGACCCTCGCTGGTCGTCCGGCCCGAGTCCGAGAAGGTGTACGTCTACGCGTTCGCCGTCGAGGTCGACCGCATCGTCGGGGCCCGGGTCGGGCTCGGCGGCGTCCTGCTCGACCGGCACGAGGCCGCCCGTCCCCGCGGTGAGCAGGACGCGGCGGCCGTCGTGGCGCCCATCGCGGACTTCGTGCGCAAGATGCAGGCCGCCGCGCCGGCCGACGCGCGGCTCATCGGCAGCGGCGCGGCCGTCTCGGCGATGGTCCGCCGCGAGGACGGCTACGTCCGCCTCGGCCCGCAGCTCGGCTGGGTCGACCAGCCGCTCGGCGAGGCCCTCGGCGAGGTGATCGGCGACGGCCGCCCGGTCGCCGTGCGCAACAACGCCGACCTGGCGGCGCTGGCCGAGCACACCCGTGGCGCGGCCGTGGGCTGCGACAACGTCGTCTACCTGTACGGCGACGCCGGCGTCGGCGGCGGCATCATCGCCGCCGGGCGGCCGGTCACCGGCCACGGCGGGTACGGCGGCGAGGTCGGCCACATGGTGGTCAACCCGGTCGGCAAGCCGTGCAGCTGCGGCTCGCACGGCTGCTGGGAGACCGAGATCGGCGAGCACGCCCTGCTCGCCGCGGCCGGCCGCAACCCGTCCGCCGGCCGCGAGGGCATCATGGCCGTCGTCGACGCCGCCTCCCGCGGCGACAACAGCGCCCAGGCGGCCGTCCGGCAGGTCGGGGACTGGCTCGGCTTCGGCGTGGCCAACCTGGTGAACATCTTCAACCCGGAGATGGTCATCTTCGGCGGGACGCTGCGGGAGGTGTACCTCGCGTCGGCCGCGCAGGTCCGCAGCCGGTTGAACCGCAACGGGCTGCCGGCGTGCCGGGAGCACGTCCGGCTGCGCACGCCGCAGCTCGGCGACGACGCCTCGCTGCTGGGCGCGGCTGAGCTGGCGTTCGAGCCGCTCTTCGCCGACCCGCTGGACCCGGCCTGACCCGCTGCGTCTCCCACCCGCCTGGCCTGCCTGAGCGGCCGGGCCGAGGTCGTTTCCTAGCATCCTAGGATGCCTTAGAGGGTGCGGCTGACGCCGCACTGCAAAGCACAAGCCCGGCCGCTGCGCGGCAGACTTCCGTTTTTCCTTGGTGTGGGACCGCTCAGGACGGTTTCGTCAGCGGCCGAGGTCGTCGTGGGAGTGGAAGGTGAGCACGGCGACGGTCTGGCCTCGCGGTCGAAGGCGATGTCGACGCGGGCCGGCTCGGTGTGCGGCTCGTGCTGACCCGTGCCGAGGCCGCGGGCGCGGGCGCCGGCCCGCGCGGCGGCGAGCTCGGCGAGGGTGCCGGTCTCGCGGGTGGCAGGCCGGCGGTGGCGAGGGCGTTGGGCTTGTTGGTGGCGGCGCGGCTGAACCGGCCGGCGGGGTTGTCGCCGGCCTCGTCGGTCGAGTTGACCTGCAGCAGGAGCGCGGCCAGGCGGATGCGGCGCGCCCTACTCGGCGTGCTCTTTTCGCCACCAGTCGGCGCCGGTCTCGGGCAGCGTGTCGATCGGGTCGTAGTACGGGTAGCTGCGGTCGAGGTCCATGCTGTCGTGCTCGATGGAGGTGCGGTAGTTCTTGGTCCAGTAGCTGATGCCGCGTTCGCGGTCGTACTCGGTGATCATGTGGACCCAGCGTTTGCCGACGAAGGGGACGTCGCAGACGATGCGCGGGGTGGCGTACCCGGGCAGGTAGCCCATGATGTCGTGCTGGAGCTGCTGGGCCTGCCAGACGGCGACGCGCCAGTGTTCGGCGTTGGGGATCATGTCGCACATGTAGAAGTAGTACGGCAGGATGCCGGCTTCGCCCTGCAGGGCGAAGCAGAGGTCGAGCAGGTCGGCGGCGGTGGCGTTGACGCCGCGCATGAGGACGCCCTGGTTGCGTACGTCGCGGACGCCGACCTCGAGGGCGGTCTGGGCGGCTCTGGCGACGAGCGGGGTGAGGGACTGGGCGTGGTTGACGTGGGTGTGGATGGCGAGGTTGACGCCGCGGCGGGCGGCGGTGCGGGCGACGCGTTCGAGGCCTTCGACGACGTCGGGCTGCAGCCAGTGCTGGGGCAGGCCCATGAGGGCTTTGGTGGCGAGGCGGATGTCGCGGACGGTCTCGATGTCGAGGAGGCGCATGAGGAAGGACTCGAGGTGCTTCCAGGGGACGTTGGCGACGTCGCCGCCGGAGACGACGACGTCGCGGACGCCGGGGTGGGCGCGCAGGTAGGCGATCATCGCGTCGTAGCGGTCGGTGGGTTTGAGGGTGAGGCGGAGCTTGTCGACGGTGGGGGTGGAGTTGCCGACGAGGTCCATGCGGGTGCAGTGGCCGCAGTACTGGGGGCAGGTGGAGAGGAGTTCGGCGAGGACTTTGGTGGGGTAGCGGTGGGTGAGGCCTTCGGCGACCCACATGTCGTGTTCGTGGAGTGAGTCGCGGGTGGCGTAGGGGTGGGAGGGCCAGTCGGTGAGGCGGTCGCTGGCGACGGGGAGCATGTAGCGGCGGATGGGGTCGGCGTAGAGGGCGTCGGTGGTGAGGTCGCCGGTGGGCACCATGGTGTTGATCATCTGGGGTGGGATGAGCATGGACATGGTGGCGTGGTGGGCCTGGTCGGCGGCGAGGTCGTCGTAGAAGGTCTGGGTGATGTTGTCGCCCATGAGCGCTTTGAGCTGGGCGATGTTCTTGATGCAGTGGGCGCGTTGCCATTGGGCGGATTCCCACTGGTCGCGGGTGACGTCGTGCCAGCCGGGGAAGCGGCGCCAGTCCGGCTCGGTGAGGGTCCGGCGTTGGTAGACGTATGGCTGCATGTCCGGCCTCCACGACGAAAAACTTTCGTAACAGTGGCACCATAGCGGGATTTCTTCGTCAGTTCGACCTCGACGGCGGAATTTTTACTGTTCCGCTCCCGATGCGACGCTGCCCGCCGCGCTGGACCTGCGGGGTGCGGCGGGGTGGCTGCGTGGCGGCCCGGGCGGGTGTTGGCGGGCACCGCGAGGGCTTGAAAGATATTCTGCAATCACGCTACTGTGCCGGAAATTCTGCGGCGATAGTTGGGTGGTGCGGGAAATGGGTTCGCCGATCGGGTTGCATCGGGTGGTTGAGCCGGCGGGTGTGCTGCCCCAGGCGGCGTATCGGCTCGACCCCTCTGCGGCGATCGGCGCCGACGAGGTGCGGGTGCGGGTCGAGCGGCTCAACCTCGACGCGGCGAGCTTCCGTCAGCTCGTCGGCGAGCACGCCGGCGACGGCGACAAGATCCGCGCGGCGGTCCTGGGGATCGTCGAGGAGCGCGGCAAGATGCACAACCCGGTCACCGGCTCGGGTGGCATGCTCATCGGCACGGTCGAGGAGGCCGGCCCGGCGTCGCCGCTCGGGCTGCGCCCGGGTGACCGGGTCGCGACGCTGGTGTCGCTGACGCTGACCCCGTTGCGGATCGCCGACGGCCTGGTCCGCTGGGACGGCCGCACCGAGCAGGTCCCGTGCGACGGTCATGCGATCCTGTTCGCCCGGTCGATCGCCGCGGTGCTCCCGGAGGACCTGGACCCCGAGCTGTCCCTCGCGGTGCTGGACGTGTGCGGCGCCCCGGCGCTGGTCGCGAGGACCCTGCGCGGCATGCTCGCGTCTCCGAGTCGTGTCGATCCTGCGGTTGTGGTGCGGGGTTCGTCGCCGGACGTCCCGGTAAAGGAGGCATCACAACCGCAGGATCGGCGCCCGGTGCGGGTCGCGGTGCTGGGCGCGGCCGGTAAGAGCGGCTCTTTGGCCCTGGCGGCCGCCCGCGACGTCGCCGCCGCCGGCCCGGGCGCCGTGCGGACGGTCGGTGTGGTGCGGGACGGCGCGGAGCGGGAGCGGCTCGAGGCCACCGGGCTCGCCGACGACGTGGTCGTCGCCGATGCCCGCGACGCGGTCGGGCTGGCAACGGCGCTGGACGTGGTGGGTGGGGCGGCCGACCTGACCGTCGTGTGTGTCGACGTTCCTGGGTGCGAGCATGCGGCGATCCTGGCCACCGCGGCCGGTGGGACCGTCGTGTTCTTCTCGATGGCGACGTCGTTCCCGGCGGCGGCGCTCGGGGCGGAGGGGCTCGCCGCCGACGTGACGATGATCATCGGGAATGGTTACGTGCCTGGCCACGCCGAGTACGCGCTGCGGCTGCTGCGATCCGACACGGGCGTGCGAGCGCTGTTCGAGGCGCGGTTGGCAGACTGGGCGCCATGAGAACCCTCTACCGTGGTGGCCGGGTGCTGACCCCGGCCGACCCCTTCGCCACGGCGCTGCTCGTCGACGGTGACCGGATCGGCTGGCTCGGGCCCGACCAGGATGCGCCCGCCGGGGCGGACCGGGTCGTCGACCTGGCGGGTGCGCTGGTGACCCCGGCGTTCGTCGACGCGCACGTGCACACCACCGCCACGGGGCTCACCCTGCAGGGGCTCAGCCTCGGAGGTACCACATCCGCCACCGACGTCCTCGACGCGGTCGCCGCGCACGCGCAGGGCCTCGCGCCGGACGCGGTCGTCATCGGGCACGGGTGGGACGAGTCCGGCTGGGCCGATCAGACGACCCCGACCGCGCAGGAGCTCGACCGGGCCGGTGGTGGCCGGGCCGTCTACCTGTCGCGGACGTGTGTCCATGCCGCGCTCGTCTCGTCGAAGCTGCTGACCGACGAAGCGAGGCAGGCGGCGGGATACGACGCGGGTGGGTGGCTGCGCCGTGACGCGCACCACGTGGTGCGGGAGGCCGCGTTCAGCAGCATCACGATGGACCAGGTCCGCGCCGCCCAGCGCGCCGCACTCCAGAAGGCCGCCTCCCTGGGGATCGCGTCGGTGCACGAGTGCGGTGGCCCCGGCACGTCCGGTGAGGACGACTTCGTCGCCGCCATGTCGCACGGGCCCACGCTGCCGGAGGTGTACGGGCTGTGGGGCGAGGCCGGCGCCGCGGCGAAGGCGAAGGAGCTCGGCGCGCGGGGTGCGGCCGGTGACCTGTATGCGGACGGGGCGCTCGGCGCGCGTACCGCGCACCTGCGTCGGGCGTACGAGGACGGTGACCATGACCACGGGCACGGGTACCTGACCGCGGAGCAGGTGACGGAGCATCTCGTCGGCTGCGCCCGGCACGGTGTGCAGGGCGGGTTCCACGCCATCGGCGACCAGGCGATCGCGACGGTACTGCGGGGTTTCGCGGGTGCGGCGCAGCGCGTCGGCGTCGACCGGATCCGGGCCGGGCGGCACCGGATCGAACACGTCGAGCTGCTGGACAAGCAGCTCATCGCGCAGCTCGTCGACTTCGGAGTGGTCGCCAGCGTCCAGCCGGCGTTCGACCGGCTGTGGGGCGGTGACCGCGGCATGTATGCGCAGCGGCTCGGCGTCGAGCGGTCGCTGGCGTCGAACCCGATCGGTTCGCTGGCCGGGGTGGGGGTGATGCTGGCGTTCGGTTCGGACTCGCCGGTGACCGACCTCGACCCGTGGGGGTCGTGCCGGGCGGCGCTGCGGCACCACAACCCGGTGCAGCGCATCGGGGCGCGGGCGGCGTTCGCGGCGCACACGCGGGGCGGTTGGCGGGCTGTCGGGATCGACGACGAAGGGGTGTTGAACCCGGGCTGGTCGGCGACGTTCGCGGTCTGGGACACGACCGGCGACCTGCCGGGTGTCCTGGCGTCGGATGTGACGCCGGCGGCGCGGGCGACGGTCCTGCGCGGGCAGGAGATCCACACGCAGTGAGGAGAACGGTGCGGTGAGCGGGAAACTCGGGCTCGACAGCGCGGTCGTGGCCGAGGCGCGGCGGCTGGCGGCGGCGGCCGGGCAGCCGGTTGTCGATCTGGCGCGGCAGCACACGACGGTGTCGGTGGAGCGGGCGGTGCTGCGGTTGGCCGGGGTCGGTGGCGCTGACCCGGACGGTATCCCGTGGGTGAACCGGCTGGTTGACGCGGTGCGGGAGCAGGTCGGTCTCGGTCACGGTGTGGCGGTGCCGGTGTTCGATGCGCTGCGCCGGGAGGGTCATGCCGATCTGACGTTGCTGGCGCAGAAGGCGGCGGCTGGTTCGGTTCGCTTCGAGGTACCGGAGAAAACCGGAAATGTCCGGAGTGCGGCGCGGAAGGCGGTGCGGGCGGGGATCGCGCGGATCGACCAGCGGCGCAAGGAACGGGACCGGCTCGTCAGACGGCACGGCGACCCGCCCCGCACGCCGTGGGTGTATCTCATCGTCGCCACCGGCGACATCTACGAGGACATCCCGCAGGCCCAGGCCGCCGCCCGGGCGGGTGCCGACGTCATCGCCGTCATCCGCTCCACCGGCCAGTCGCTGCTCGACTACGTGCCGGAGGGCGCCACCCGCGAGGGGTTCGCCGGCACCTACGCCACCCAGGAGAACTTCCGGCTCATGCGGGCCGCGCTCGACGACACGTCGCGGGAGGTCGGCCGGTACGTGCGGCTGACGAACTACGCGTCCGGGCTGTGCATGCCGGAGATCGCGACCCTCGCCGGCCTCGAGCGGCTCGACATGATGCTCAACGACTCGATGTACGGCATCCTGTTCCGCGACATCAACCCCATCCGCACCTTCGTCGACCAACGGTTCTCCCGGCAGATCCACGCCCGCGCCGGGATCGTCATCAACACCGGCGAGGACAACTACCTCACCACCGCCGACGCGGTCGACGCCGCCCACACCGTCACCGTGTCGCAGCTGCTCAACGAGTACTTCGCCCACGAGGCCGGGCTCGCCGACTGGCAGCTCGGCCTCGGCCACGCGTTCGAGATCAACCCCGACCTGCCCGAGTCGTTCCGGCTCGAGCTCGCGCACGCGCTGCTGGCGCGGGAGCTGTTCCCGGACGCGCCGCTGAAGTGGATGCCGCCGACGAAGCACATGACCGGCGACGTGTTCCGCGGCAACCTGCTCAACGGGTTCTTCAACCTTGCCGGGATGCTCACCGGCCAGGGCATCCTCCTCGTGGGGATGATGACCGAGGCGGTCGTGACGCCGTGGCTGTCGGACCGGGACATCGCCCTGCAGAACGTGCACTACGTGCGGCAGGCGGCGGGCAACCTGCACGAGGACTTCACCCCGGGGCGCTTCATTCAGGAACGGGCGGCAACGGTACTGGGGGAGGCCGTCGACCTGCTGGGGAAGATCCGCGACGAGGGGCTGCTCGAAGCGATCGCCGACGGCACGTTCGGGATCATGCGCCGCCCCGCCGACCGCGGCAAGGGCCTCGACGGTGTCGCCCGCCGCGAACCCGGCTACTACAACCCGGCCCAGGACATCTTGGAGGGCACCACATGAGCGGTTCCGGAGCGCAGCGCAGGAGGCCGCTCATCATGGGCTCGGCGTGGAGCTCAGGCGACCGGAGCGGAGCGGAGGGCGAATGAGCACCGTCGTGCGTCCCTACGGCGACACCACCGGTGACGGGATGGTGCAGCTGTCGTTCACGTTGCCGCTGCCGGCCGGCAAGCGCGGCGAGGGCGCCGCCCTGCAGCTGGCCGGGAAGATGGGCGTCGACCCGGCGATGGTCGTGCACAGCCGCGCCATCGGCGAGCAGCACACCTTCTACGTCGTCTACGGGCGGGTCAACCATCTCGTCGAACCGGGCAAGGTCGTCGTCGCCGAGCGTGACTACCCGCTGCTGTCCGCGAAAGAGATCAACGCGGCGATCCGGGCCCGGTTGCGGCGCAAGCTCGTCGTCGTGGGCGCCTGTATCGGCACCGACGCCCACACCGTCGGCATCGACGCCATCCTCAACGTCAAAGGGATCGCCGGGGAGAAGGGTCTCGAGTACTACCGGGAGTGCCGGGTGGTGAACCTCGGCGCCCAGGTGTCGGTCCCCGACCTCGTCGAACACGCCCGGGCCGAGAAGGCCGACGCTGTGCTCGTCTCGCAGGTCGTCACCCAGCGCGACGCGCACCTGCACAACACGCGTGAGATGTCGGCGGCGTTCCGGGAGGCGTTCCCCGCCGCCCGCCGGCCCCTGCTCGTCGTCGGCGGGCCCCGCTTCGACGAGCTGATGGCCCCCGAGCTCGGCGTGGACCGGATCTTCGGCCGGGGTACGACACCCCGCGAGGTCGCGTCGTACCTCGTGCATGCGGTCGGTGCGCGATGAGTGACAAGGTCGGGACGCGGGTGGTGCACCGGCGGTACGTGCCGTACTCGCACGCCCACTACGCCGGGAACCTCGTGGACGGCGCCTACAGCCTCGCCCTGTTCGGTGACGTCGCCACCGAGGTGTGCATCCGCACCGACGGTGACGAGGGTCTGTTCGCCGGCTACTCCGGTGTCACGTTCCACGCGCCCGTGCGGGCGGGTGACGTGGTCGAGGTGACCGCCGTCGTGACCCGGGTCGGGAACCGGTCCCGGACGATCGAGTTCACCTGCCACGTGGTGTGCCGGGGCACCCCGTCGGTCTCCGCGTCGGCGGCTGAGGTGCTCGACCCGCCGGTCCTGGCGACGTCGGCGACCGGCACCGTCGTCGTGCCCGCGCGTTGATGCTGGTCGCCTGTCTGGATGTCGGGTCGACCGACACGAAACTCGCCGTCGTCGATGTCGGTGACGGGACGCTCGTCGCCTCCGCCAGCCACCCGACGACCATCGGGTCCGACGTGCTGGACGGCGTCGACGCGCTGCTGGCCGGGTGCGGGCCGGTGGAGCGGGTGTACTGCTGCTCGTCGGCCGGGGGCGGGCTGCGGCTCGCCGTCATCGGGCAGGAGGCCCTCGTCTCCGCCGACGCCGCCCACCGCGTCGCCCTGTCCGCGGGTGCCCGGGTCGTGCACGTCGCCGCCGGCCGGCAGACCCCCGACGGGCTGCGGACCGTCCGTGCCGCCCGGCCCGACGTGCTGCTGCTCGTGGGCGGCACCGACGGCGGTGACCCCGACACGCTGCTGCACAACGCCCGCCGTCTCGCCGCGGCCCGGTGGCGGGTCCCGGTCGTCGTGGCCGGCAACGCCGACGCCCGCGACGAGGTCACCGCGCTGCTCACCGGCCGCGGCCTGCCCGTCGCCGCCACCGGCAACGTCCTGCCCCGCATCGGTGTCCTCGACCCCGGCCCGGCCCGCGCCGCGATCCGGGACGTGTTCCTGCGGCACGTCATCGGCGGTAAACGCCTCTCCCGCGGCACCCGCTTCGCCCGGCTCGTCGCCGCCGCCACCCCCGACGCCGTCCTCACCGGGGTCGGGCTGTACGCGGACCAGCTGCCCGGGGACCTCCTCGTCGTCGACGTCGGCGGCGCCACCACCGACGTGTACTCGGCGCTCGTCCCGGACGAGACCGCGGGTACGGCGGTGGCGGGGACGCTGTGGCGGGCCCGGACCGTCGAGGGTGACCTGGGGGTGCGCTGGAACGTGGACGGGATCGTCGCCGCGGCCGCCGCCGAGCGCATCGCTCCCAACATTTCGGACATCCGGGGCCTCGGGCCGCTCGGGCTGGCGGCGCTCGCGTGCACCGTCGCGGTGCGGCGTCACGCCCGCGCGGGACGGGATCTGCGGAACGTCGTGTCGGTGGTGGCGTCCGGCGGGGTCTTCCGGCATGCTGAACCGCGCGCCGCCGCCGCGGCGCTCACACCGACCCTCCACGACCACCCCGGCGGGTGGGCGCTGCCCCGGGCACCCCACGTCGCCGTCGACCGCGACTACGTCCTCGCACCGGCCGGGCTCCTCGCCGCCGACCACCCGGACGCCGCCGCCGAGCTCCTGCGACGGCACCTGCACGGACCGTGACCGGCAGGGTGAAACGGGTCCGACACGCGGCACGACACGCCGCGGCCCCGGAATTCAACCCCGGGGGGCGGTTGACAGTCCCCCCGAGCGTGCGCGTACCGTCTCTGCGTCCTACTTCGGGAAGGATGACCGCGGTTCGCTTCTCCCCAACGTCAGCTGGCCGGACGTCCACACCAACCGGTGAGACGCCGCCAGGTCCAGCGGGCGGGGGTCGGCGGGGGCCGCGAACCGGTCATCCACCGGTGTCAGGGCAGGGGGGCTCACGCGACCAGTAGACAACGGCACGCCACGGGCAGCCAGCCCGGCGCCGAGCCGGAACGAAGGCCGCGCACGAACGTCACTGCCGCACCGGCCGGACAACGGGCCTGGGAGCGCGGGGCGCGACTTCGGTCGCGCCCCGAATTCAGCTGAGGGCCCGGGTGGCGTACCGCCCGCGTACCACGCCGCCCGCAACTTCCACGTCGGCTCACCCGCCCGGGTGACCGTCGGCTCTTCGCAGGTCACCGGCCCGATGGGTTACGGGTCGGCAGGTTGCGGTCCGGACACGAGGCGGCCACAGCCCGGCACCGGCACCCGCCGCCGCGACCTGTCGATTCCACTTCCAGGCGACATAGCCCGCATAATTGGCGCCGCACGGCAAATACCCGGGTGACCGCGGGTCGCCCGAAGGAACGATGTCATCGGTGACGGAGTAGCGTGCGCGTATGGCTGGTGTGCTCAGCGTGGAGCAGGTT
>NZ_JBEXCY010000233.1:0-17469 GCF_040605515.1 Dactylosporangium sp. NPDC005572
ACGCCAGACGAAATCTGGACTCCGTCTCGGCTCGACATGATCGGCAGGACAGGGCTTAGGCCCTGTTGCGGAGCATCAGCTGGCGTGCGGACAGGACGGCGGCCCGGACGATCGCGTGCGGCGCGTAGAGGTCCTTGTCGTGCCACAGCGGCGGGTCGACGTGCGGGCGCCCGGCGAGATAACGCTCGGTCGCGCCCAGGCCCGGCCAGCCGCCCGCACCCGGCGCGAGCAGCACGTGCACCGCGTACGCGGTCTCCTCCGCCGTGCCGCCCCAGCGGCCCCACGAGCCGTCGTGGCGGCGGGTCCCGGCGACCCACTCCGCGGCCCGGGCGATCGCGGCGGTGACCGCCGGTCCGCGGCCGAACCGGGCCAGCGCGAGCACGCAGCAGGCGGTGGCGTAATACGGCGAGCTGTGCCAGCGGTCGTGCCAGGAACCGTCGTCCTGCTGCTGCGAGCACAGCCAGGCGGCGAGCCGGTCGACGACGTCGCGCCGCCCGGCGACGCCGAAGGCGTCCAGGACGTGGGCGTTCGTGGTGACCGAGGAGCCGTCCTCGCCGGGCCAGGTGCAGAAGCTGTCGCCGAGGTCGTACGCCTGGAGCACGCCGGGGTCCACCGGATGCCCGAGCTCGCCGAGCGCGAACAGGACGACCGCCGTGGTGTCGGCGTCGGCCGGCAGGCCGGGACCGGCGGCCGTGCCGGACGGGCCCCAGTCCGCGGTGAGGCTGGCGACGATCCCGGTCGATGCGGTGAAGGCGACGCCGGCCCGGGCCAGCCCGCCGAGCACCCAGGCCCGCTCGAAGACGGTGATCGGGGTGGCGCAGGGCACCGGGCCGCCGTGGCGGCGCGCGGCGGCGCCGAGGTACGAGATGGCCGCCGAGGCGCGTGGACCCCCGAGCCAGGCGGCGGTCGCGGCCGGCGAGGCACCGACGGCGCCGGGCCCGACCGGGCGCACCCCGCGCGCGTCACGCGCACCGTCGCCGAGGACCTCCAGGGCATGCAGGAGCTTCTCCGGTACCGCGGCGCCGCTGCGGAAGTGCTGCCGCACCGCGGCGAGCCGACGGCCGTCGATGCCCGCCGGCAGCGGCAGCGCCGCGCCGGTGCGCTCGTTGATCCGCTCGACCAGCGCCGGCACGATGAGGTCCGCGGCCGGAGTGTCCGGGACGGACGCCGCCGCCGGCAGCAGGCGGCGCAGGAACGCGAGCCCCCGCTCCGCCGCCGGGCGCGGGCCGGCCGCCAGCAGCGCCTCGGTCGCGCTGAGCGTCGGCACCACCGCGTACCCGCCGGGCGGCCCCCAGCCGCCGTCGGGCCGCTGCACGCAGAGCAGGTAGCGCACCCGCTCGGCCTGGCCCGGCACCCACGGCGCGAGGCTGACCACGCGGGCGGTCTCGTAGACCGAGGGGGACACCTGCCCCCAGGGCTCCCGCGCGAGGCCTTCCATGAGGTCGTGTACCTCGTGGGCCAGGCCCGGCTCGGCGAGGCGCTCGGCCGGCAGGATCTCGTCGATGCTCACAGCTCGCCCCAGAAGTCGGTGACCCGGTAGAAGCCGGTGCTGAAGCCGACCTGGCGGGCGAGGTACGCCGCCTCCTGCGGGCAGTGCTCCGCGAGCGCCGCGGCGGTGCCGACCGCCTGCCGGGCGAGCTTGCCGACCAGGCGGGTGACCTCGTCGCGGTCGGCGCCGAGCATGAGCGCGTTGAGGTCGCCCCAGCCGACGTCGCGGTCGTAGGTGGCGAGGTCGTTGACGAGCCGCAGGACCCGCTGGACCTCGCGCCCGGCGGCGGTCAGCGCCGGCAGCCGGTCGAGGGCGCCGGGCTCGCCGGCGACGAGCCAGTGCGACACGTTGACCCAGGACGACCCGAAGTTGTCGGCGTTGTCGAGGTACGTGTCGAGATCGGGCAGCGTCCGTGCGGACTTCCAGGCCCACTCGCGGCGCATCGCGGCGAGCATCCGGCGCAGCTCCTCGCGCCAGGCCGGGCGGTGCGCGGCGAACGCGGGGGCGGCGGCGAGCTCGTCGCGGATGTCGGCGAGCAGCCGCGACAGGTCGTCGCCGGCATCGGGCGCGGCGCCGTCCGCGGTGGACAGGCAGCGCTCGACCACGCCGTCGACGTCGTCGGCGGTGCGCGCGAGGTAGTCGATGCGCCAGTCGGCGGCGAAGACCCACAGCGCGGTCAGGTTGGCGGCGCGCAGCTGCTCGCGGGTGCACCACGGCGCGCCGAACGCGGTCGCCAGGGCGATCGTGCCGAACACCGCCGGGTCGAACGGGTTGGCCGGGAACAGCTCGGGATAGGCTGCGGCGACGGCCCGCAGGTCGCGCTGCCCGCCGGCGGCCAGGCCCGAGACCCGGCCCTGCTCGGCGGCGGCGGCTAGCTCACCGTCCATCGTGGACACAGGAACGACGGACATGTGCCACCCCCATAGACCCGGGCATCGCGGCGCCCGGGCCGATTCGCAACGTGCATTTCGAAACCTGCACGATCATCGCATCCAGGAGCGGTGACCGACCATCCCCACGGTGATCGATATACATATTTACCGGGTATGTAACTTGTGGCAGACCGGTTGCCGGCGGCGAAACAGTCACCATGTGAAGGTGCGGAAGGCATCGACGGAACCCACTATACGGCTTGGTTCGCCATCCGGGTGGCCGGGCGGGGGAGCGGTACCACGAGCGGCGTGCCCGTCGCCGGGTCGGGCACGACCAGGGCGGCCAGGCCGAACACGTCGGCCAGCAGCTCCACGGTGAACACCGACGCGGGCGGGCCCTGCGCGACGATCCGGCCGTCGCGCATGGCGACCACGTGGTCGGCGTACCGCGCGGCCAGGCTCAGGTCGTGCAGCACCATGACGATCGTCCGGCCGCGCTCGCGGTGCAGCCGGGCCACCAGGTCCAGCACGTCGATCTGGTGGCTCAGGTCGAGGTACGTCGTCGGCTCGTCGAGCAGCAGGATCTCGGTGCCCTGCGCGAGGGCCATCGAGATCCAGGCCCGCTGCCGCTGGCCGCCGGAGAGCGTGTCGACCGCCCGGTCCGCGAGGTCGCGGATGTCGGTCCACTCGAGCGCCTCGGTGACGACCTCCTGGTCGGCCGCCGACCACTGGCGGAACCAGTTCTGATGCGGGTGCCGGCCGCGCATCACCAGGTCGGCGACGGTGAGGCCGTCGGGGGCGACCGGGCTTTGCGGCAGCATGCCGATCGTGCGGGCCACCTCGCGGGTCGGGATGCGGTCGAGCCGGCGGCCGTCGAGCCGGACCTCGCCGGCCCGCGGGCGCAGCAGCCGGCCGAGGGCGCGCAGCAGGGTCGACTTGCCGCAGCCGTTGGGGCCGACGACGGCGGTCACCTTGCCGTCGGGGACGTCGAGGTCGAGGCCGTCGACGACGACGGCGTCGCCGTAGCCGAGGCGTAACGCGCTCGCGCGCAGCCGTGCGGTCATGCCGACACCCTTCGGTTCGTGCGGACGAGCAGCCAGAGCAGGTACGGGGCGCCGACGATCGCGGTGACCAGGCCGACCGGCAGCTCCCGGTCGGGCAGCGTGGTGCGGGCGGCGAGGTCGGCGGCCGAGACGAGCAGCGCGCCGAGGATCGCCGAGACGAGCACCGGCGGGCGGGAGCCGCCGCACAGGCGTAGCGCGATCTGCGGTACGACGAACGCCACGAACTCGACCGGGCCGGCGGCGGAGACGGCCGCGGCGGCGAGCGCGACGGCGGTGAGGACGACCGCGAGCCGTGCCGGTTGCAGCCGTACCCCGAGCGACCGCGTCACGTCGTCGTCGAACTGCAGGGCCTGGAGCGTGAACGACGTCGCCACGGCGACCGGCAGCAGCACGGCGAGCGCGGCGGCGAGCGGCCGCACCTGGGCCCAGTCCGCGCCGGCGACCGAGCCGTTGAGCCACACGGTCGCCCGGGCGGCGTCGACGATCTCGGCCCGCACCAGGAACCACGAGACGCCGCTCTGCACGATCTCGCCGACGCCGAGGCCGACGAGCACCAGGCGGTAGCCGTCGATGCCGCGGCGCCAGGCGAGCAGGTACACGAGCGTGGCCGCGACCAGGCCGCCGGCGAGCGCGGCCAGCGGCACGGCGCCGGAGGCCGGCCCGGCGAGCACGATGACGGCGACCGCGCCCAGCGACGCCCCGTTGGTGACGCCGAGAACGTCCGGGCTGGCCAGGGGGTTGCGGGTGAACGTCTGGGTCAGCGCGCCGGAGGCCGCGAGGGCCGCGCCGACGAGCAGGGCGGTGAGGATGCGGGGCAGCCGCAGGTCGAGCACGACGAGCCGCTGCGCGCCCGTCCCACCGCCGAGCAGCACGTCGACGACGTCGGCCGGCGCGATGGTGAAGCTGCCCTGGCCGATGCTCACCACGGCGACCGCGGCCGTGGCCGCCAGCCCGGCCGCACCGACCACGACGGACCGCGCCGAGACGGTGGTGGAGAGCCGGCCGGCGCGCACCAGGCGGCGCCCGGCGGGCCGGACGAGCAGGGCGGTCACAGCTTCACCACGCCGCGGCGGCGGCGGACCAGGGCGATGAAGAACGGTGCGCCGACGGCGGCGAGGACGATGCCGGTCTGCAGCTCGGCCGGGCGGACCACGACCCGGCCGAGGACGTCGGCGGCGAGCAGCACCGCCGCGCCGGCCAGCGCCGAGCAGGGGATCAGCCAGCGGTGGTCGGGGCCGGTGAGCGCACGGGCGGCGTGCGGGACGACCAGGCCCAGGAAGCCGATCGGCCCGCAGGCGGCCGTGGCCGCGCCGGTCAGCAGTACGATGGCCGCCACTCCGACCGCACGCGCGGCGAACACCCGTTGGCCCAGCGCCCGTGCCACGTCCTCGCCGAGGCCGAGGGCGTTCAGTGCGGGCGCGTTGAAGAGCGCGAGCAGCAGGCCCGCCACGATGAAGGGCGACACCTGGGCGGCCACGCCGGTGTCGCGCCCGGACAGCGAGCCGACCACCCAGAAGCGGAAGACGTTGAGGCTGGCGTCGTCGGCGAGCAGGATCGACTGGGTGAACGCCGAGAGCAGCGAGCTGATCGCCATGCCGGCCAGGGCGAGCGCGACCGGGGTCGGGCCGCCCTGCCGGCCGGCGGCGATGCCGAAGACCAGGACGCTGGCGAGCAGGGCGCCGGCGAAGGCGAACCAGACGTAGCCGGTGAGCGCGTCCGCGCCGAGTTGGATGCCGATGACGACGGCGAACGCGGCGCCGGCCGAGATGCCGAGCAGGCCCGGGTCGGCGATCGGGTTGCGGGTGTGGCCCTGGGTCAGCGCGCCGGCCGCGCCGAGCGCGAGCCCGACCAGCAGGCCCAGGATCGTGCGCGGCAGGCGCAGGTCGCGGACGATCGCGGTGGCCTGCGCGCCGGGCTCGGGGGCGACGACGGCGTGCCAGACCTCGGCCGGGCTGAGCGTCTGCGCGCCGACCGCGAGGCTCAGGACGACGGCGGCGGCGACGGCCGTGGCCAGGGCGGCGAGCGCCGTGCCGCGGCGGGGTCCGGACCGCTTCGACCGGGCCGGGCGGGCCGGCCGGAGAGTGGCCGCCATGAATATTTTCCCTCCGAGGTATCGCTGTCGGGCAATGGAAGGTTAGCCTTACCACAGCAGGGCGCCAGCCTTGCTTTCGCGGGAGATCGTAGCTTAGGTTTGCCTAACCTAACTTCGACTGTGAGGTCCCCATGGCCTTTTCCCTGCGCTCCGCCCGTCGCGCCGCGGCGGCCGGCGTCGCTCTCGCCACCGCGTTGGCGCTGGTCAGCGCGTGCGGCAGCGACACCGAGGAGCCCTCGTCGCCGGCCTCGTCCGGCGTGGCGGCGAGCTATCCGGTCAGCCTGACGCACAAGCTCGGCACCGCCACCGTGTCCGCCGCGCCGAAGCGCATCGTCGCGCTGTCGGACGCGGACCTCGACGCGCTGCTGCTGCTCGGCGTCCAGCCGGTCGGCATCGCCGAGTCGTCCGGCGAGGGCGGCGTCACGGCCTGGGCCAAGCCGCGGCTCACCGGCTCGCCGGCCGTGCTGACGGCCGGCGACACCGGCTTCGACGTGGAGAAGATCGCCGCGCTCAACCCGGACCTCATCCTGGCCGGCGGCGACTACTACATCGACGACGAGTACGCCAAGCTCAGCAAGCTCGCCCCGACCACCGCGTACGAGACGACGGGCGCCTTCGAGGACCCGTGGCAGACCACGCTGCGGCAGGTGGCCAAGGCGGTGGGCAGGACGGCGGAGGCCGAGAAGATCGTCACCGAGGTCGAGGGCAGGATCGCCAAGGTCAAGACCGACCACCCCGAGCTGGCCGGCAAGAAGTTCGCCATCACGCAGGTGTGGGAGGCCGGCTCGGTCGGCGTCCTGCGCTCCGACAAGGACGCCGGCGTGAAGATGCTCAACGACTTCGGCATGACGCTCGCGCCGAGCGTGGCCGGCCTGCAGGGCGAGGAGTTCGCGGTCCAGGTGAGCCTGGAGAAGGTCAGCGTCCTCGACGCCGACGTGCTGCTGGCCTACTACACCGAGGACGGGCTGAAGACCGCGCTGGAGGGCAACGCGCTGTTCAAGAGCCTCAACGTGGTCAAGCGGGGCGCCTACGTGGCGCTGACCGAGGCCCAGTTCTCGTCGCTGCGCACGCCGACGCCGCTGTCGGTGCAGTACATCATCGACAACGTCGTGCCGTTGATCGCCACCGCCGCCAAGGCAGCTCCCTGAGTGTCCACGCGTGAGGTGACGGCAGGTCTCGCCGCGACGGTCGTCGCGGCGGGGCCGCCGCCCGTCCCGCTGCTGACCGACCCGTGGGCGGCCCGGGTGCTGACGACCGCCGACGCGGACCTCGTCAGCGCGTGGATGAACGAGCCGCACGTGGCCCGGTTCTGGGAGCAGGCCTGGCCGCCGGCGCGGTGGGCCGGCACGATCGCCGCGCAGCTCGCCGGCGACTGCACCCGGCCCTACCTGGTCTCCTACGCCGGTTCGCCGCTGGCGTACGTGGAGATCTATCGGGTACCGCGCGACGTGGTCGGCCTGCAGTACGAGGCGGACCCCTACGACCTGGGCATCCACCTCGCGATCGGGGACCGCGAGCACACCGGGCAGGGCCTGGGCCGCGCGATGGTGCGCGCGCTCGCGGAGGGGCTGTTCGTCGCCGACCCGCGCTGCCTGCGGGTGCTCGCCGACCCCGACGAGCGGCACGAGATCGCGCTGCGGATGTTCGCCGGGGCCGGGTTCCAGTCCCTGGGCGTCAGCGATCTCGGTCACAAGCGGGCTGAACTGCTGTTCTGTGGTTTGCCACCAAAAGAGCCCTTTACGTGGCCGAAATAGTTAGCTTAGCCTTACCTAACTAGATCGGGCGGCGGTTTCGGCCGCTCGAAGGACGAAGGAACCCCGCAGATGACCGCACCCCTGAGCCCTTCCCTGAGCCTCGAACAGCTGCGCAGCGACGTCGCCGAGGTGCTCGCCGAAGAGCCCGGCAGCTTCGCCGACGACGAGAACCTCATCGATCTCGGCCTCGACTCGATCCGGCTGATGAGCCTCGCCACCCGCTGGCGCGAGGCCGGTTTCGAGGCCGGCTACCTGGACCTGGCGCAGGAGCCGACGGTCGCCGCGTGGTTCGACCTGCTGGAGGGGAAGCGTTGAGCCCGATCATCGAGAACACCGACGTCGTGGTCGTCGGGGGCGGACCCGGCGGGTCCACCGTCGCCACGCTGCTGGCCAGGCGGGGCCACCGGGTCGTGCTGCTGGAGAAGGAGACCTTCCCGCGGTACCAGATCGGGGAGTCGCTGCTGCCCTCGACCGTCCACGGGATCGGCCGGCTGCTCGGCGTCACCGAGGAGCTGGAGAAGGCCGCGTTCATGGTGAAGCGCGGCGGCAGCTTCCGCTGGGGCACCAACCCGGTGCCGTGGAACTTCCTGTTCGCGATCGCGCCGGAGCTGTCCGGCCCGACCTCGTACGCGTACCAGGTCGAGCGGATGAAGTTCGACGAGATCCTGCTGCGCAACGCCGCCCGGCACGGCGTCGACGTGCGCGAGAACGGCCCGGTCACCAGCGTCGTCGACGACGCGGAGCGGGTGCGCGGCGTGCGGTACACCGGCCCGGACGGCGTCGAGCGGGAGGTCCGCGCCTCGTTCGTGGTCGACGCCTCCGGCAACCGCAGCCGGGTGCACCAGCACGTCGGCGGCGAGCGGGTCTACTCCGAGTTCTTCCGCAACATCGCGCTCTTCGGCTACTTCGAGGGCGGCAAGCGGCTCCCGGCGCCCGACTCCGGCAACATCCTCTGCGCGGCGTTCGACGAGGGATGGATCTGGTACATCCCGCTGTCCGACACGCTGACCAGCGTCGGCGCGGTGATCAGCCGCGAGCACGCCGCCCGCCTCCAGGGCGACCAGGAGCAGGCGCTGCTCGGCTTCGTCGACCGCTGCGCGATCGTCAAGGACTTCCTGTCCGGCGCCACCCGGGTCACCGAGGGCGTCTACGGCGAGCTGCGCACCCGCAAGGACTACTCGTACACCAACAGCACCTTCCACCGCCCCGGCATGGTGCTCGTCGGCGACGCGGCCTGCTTCATCGACCCGGTGTTCTCCACCGGCGTGCACCTGGCCACCTACGCCGGCCTGCTGGCCGCCCGGTCGATCAGCAGCGTGCTCGCCGGCGACGTGTCCGAGGAGCGCGCCTTCGGCGAGTTCGAGGGCCGCTACCGCCGCGAATACCGGGTCTTCTACGAGTTCCTCTCCGCGTTCTACGACATGCAGAGCACCGAGGAGTCGTACTTCTGGAAGGCCCGCAAGGTCACCAACTTCTCCACCACCGACCTGGAGGCGTTCGTCAGCCTGGTCGGCGGCGTGCACTCCGGCGAGAACGCCCTCGCGGCCTTCCGCGACTCGTCGGGCGCCCTCGCCGACGCCGTCGAGCGCACCGGCGACATGCAGACGCCGTCCGGGGAGCGCATGCACCACCTCTTCGGCACCCCCGTGGTCCGGGAGGTCATGCAGGAGATGAACAACATCCAGGTCCGCGGCGTCCAGGGCACCGCCGCCCGCGAGCTGCCGCTGCTCGACGGCGGGCTGGTGCCCGCGCCCGACGGGCTGTCCTGGGTGGAGCCCGCCACGCTGCTGGAGGAGGCGCGATGACGACCAACCCGTTCGAGGACGCGGACGGCCGCTACTTCGTTCTGGTCAACGACGAGGGCCAGCACTCCCTGTGGCCGTCGTTCGCCGAGGTGCCGGCCGGCTGGACGGCCGTCTTCGGCGAGGAGAGCCGGGCCGCGTGCCTCGACTACGTCGAGACGCACTGGACCGACATGCGGCCGAAGAGCCTGGTCGCCCAGATGGAAGCGGCCGGCTGACCGCCACCCGCCGGCCTCACCGCACCCCGTCGCGCCCGTCCGGCGCGGCGGGGCCTGCGCTGCGCGCACCACCACCGAGGAGCCCCCACGTGCCCGACCGTCTCGACCTCACCGGAGCCCAGGCCGGCGTCTGGTACGCCCAGCAGCTCGACCCCGGGCCGGCGTACACCACCGCCGCCTGCGTCGACATCGCGGGCGAGCTCGACCCCGAGCGGTTCGAGCGCGCGCTGCGCGCCGTCGTCGCCGAGTCCGACGCGCTGCGGGCCCGGTTCACCGCCGACGCGCAGGAGGTGCTCGACGAGCTCGACTGGACGTTGACCATTCTCGATCTCGACGATGACGCCGCCGAGGCGTGGTTGCGCGCCGACCTCGCAACCCCGATCGACCTGGCGAACGGGCCCGTGTTCGCCCAGGCGCTCATCCGGCGCGGCCCCGGGCGCTGGACGTGGTACCAGCGCTGCCACCACATCGTGATGGACGCGTACACGTTCGCCCTCCTCTCGCAGCGCCTCGCCACGGTGTACACCGTGCTCGTCGAGTCCGGTTCACTCCCGGGCCAAGAATTCTTCGGCCGGCTGTCGGACGTCGTCGCCGAGGACGCCGCCTACCGGTCCTCCCCGAAGTTCGCCGCCGACCGCGACTTCTGGCGCGCACACCTGGCCGGTGTCGAGGTGCCCGACCTCTCGTCCGGACCGGTCCGGCCGAGCCCCACCTTCCTGCGCCGGGCGATCACGCTGCCGGCCGAGGTGGGCCGGGCGCTGCACACGCTCGGCGCGACCCGGGTCGAGGCGCTGCTCGCCGCCGTTGCCGTGTACGTGCACCGGCTCACCGGCAGCGCGTCGCCCGTCCTGGGGCTGCCCATGATGGGGCGGCTCGGCTCGGTCGCGGCGAAGGTGCCGGTCACCGCCGTCAACGTGCTGCCGCTGCGGGTGCCGGTCGAGCCTGCCCTTCCGGTAGGCGCGCTGGTCGGCCGGGTCGCCGCCGAGATCAGGGCGATCCGGCGGCACCAGCGCTACCGGGGTGAGGACATCCGGCGCGACCTCGGCCTCGTCGGCGGTGGCCGGCGGCTCGTCGGTCCCTGGGTGAACATCAAGCCCTTCGGTGCGTCGCTCTCGTTCGCCGGCCTGACCGGCACCCCGCGCTACATCTCGGCCGGACCGGTCGACGACCTCTCGATCACCGTCGACGACCGCGGCGGCGACGTCCTGGAGGTCGTCCTCGACGCGAACCCCGCCCGCTACACCGCGCTCGACCTCGACGGGCACGCCGAGCGCCTCGCCGGCCTGCTGACGGCGTTCGCGGCTGCGACGCCGGACACGCCGACCGGACGGCTCGGTCTCACCGCCGCGCCGGCGCCGCACGACACCGACCGGCCGCTGCCCGCCGCGGGCTTCACCGAACTGTGGCTGGCCCAGGCCGCCCGCACGCCCGGCGCGACCGCCGTGGTCGGGCCGGACGGGTCGGCGGTGTCCTACGCGGACCTGGCGGCACGGGTCTCGTCCCTGGCCGGGGCCCTCGCCGCGCGCGGCGCGGCGCCCGGCCGGATCGTCGGCGTCCGCCTGCCCCGCACCGCCGACCTGCTCGTCACGCTCCTCGCCGTGCAGCGCACCGGCGCCGCCTACCTGCCGCTCGACCCCGACTTCCCGGCCGACCGTCTGGAGTGGATGGTCACCGACAGCGCGCCGGCGCTCGTCGTCACCCCGGCGGTACTGGCGGAACTCGACGGCGTCGAGGCGCCCTGCCCGGCCGTCGGGCATCGGCCGCACGACGCCGCCTACGTGCTCTACACGTCCGGGTCGACCGGCCGGCCCAAGGGCGTCGTCGTCACCCGCGAGAACCTGGTGAACTTCCTGCTCGCGATGCGCGAGACGGTCCCCCTCGGCGCGGCCGACCGGCTCGTCGCCGTCACCACGGTGAGCTTCGACATCTCCGGGCTCGAGTTGTACCTCCCGCTGCTCGACGGCGCCGCCGTCGTCCTCGCGCCGAAGGAGGCCGTGCAGGACCCGGCGGCGCTGACCGCCCTCGTGCGGGACACCGGCGCGACCGTCGTGCAGGCCACCCCGACCCTGTGGCGTGCCCTGGTCGACGAGTCCGGCGGCGCCCTCGCGCTGAGCGGGCTGCGGGTCCTCGTCGGCGGCGAGGCGCTGCCGCCCGAGCTCGCCGCCGAGCTGCGCAAGCACGCCGCCGAGGTGACCAACCTCTACGGCCCCACCGAGACCACCATCTGGTCCACCGCCCAGCGGCTCACCGACGACACCGTCAGCGTCGGCGGGCCGATCTGGAACACCCGCGCCTACGTCCTCGACGCGGCGCTGCGCCCGGTGCCCGACGGGTTCCCCGGCGAGCTGTACCTGGCCGGCGCCGGCGTCGCCCGCGGCTACCTCGGCCGGTCCGGCCTCACCGCGTCCCGGTTCGTGGCCGACCCGTTCGAGCCCGGGTCCCGCCTCTACCGGACCGGTGACCTGGCCCGCCGCCGCGCCGACGGCACGTTCGACGTCCTCGGCCGGGTCGACCACCAGGTGAAGCTGCGCGGCTTCCGGATCGAGCTCGGCGAGGTCGAGGCGGTCCTGGAGACCGACCCGGCCGTGCAGCGGGCCGTCGTGGTCGTCCGCGAGGACCGCCCGGGCGACCGTCGCCTGGTCGCCTACGTCGTCGGTACCGCTGTCGACGTCGTCGCCCTGCGCCGGCGGGCCGCCGAGGCGCTGCCCGACTACATGGTGCCGGCCGCGTTCGTCGTCCTCGACGCGCTGCCCACCACGCCGAACGGCAAGCTCGACCGGGTCGCGCTGCCGGCCCCGGTGGCATCGTCCTCGCCCGCCGCTGAGGCGTTCCGCACCCCGGCCGAGGCGCTGCTCGCCGGGATCTTCGCCGACGTGCTCGGCGTGCCGGCGGTCGGTGCCCACGACGACTTCTTCGCCCTCGGCGGCCACTCGCTGCTCGCCGCGCGGGTCGCCGCTCGGGTCCGCACCGTGCTCGGCGCCGACCTGTCCCTGCGCGACGTGTTCGACGCGCCGACCGTGGCCGGCCTGGCCGAACGCCTCGTCGCCAGTGAGCGGCCGGCGCTGCTGCCGGGCACCGGCGGGACCGCGATGTCGGCCGCGCAGCGGCGGCTGTGGTTCCTGTCCCGGCTCGACGGGCCGAACGCCACTTACAACCTGCCGCTCGCCCTCGACCTCGACGGGCCGCTCGACCCGGCCGCGCTGCGGGCCGCGCTGGCCGACCTGGTCACCCGGCACGAGCCGCTGCGCACGGTCTTCGCCGGGCCGGACGGCACACCCGTGCTGCTCGACGCCTCGCCGTCGTTCGAAGTACGTCCGCTGCGGGACGGCGCCGTGGAGGCCGCGGTCCGCGTCCCGTTCGACATCGCCACCGAGGCGCCGCTGCGGGCCACCGTCTTCACCGCCGGGCCCGACCGGCACGTCCTGCTGCTGCTCGTCCACCACATCGCCGGCGACGAGTGGTCGCTCACGCCGATGCTCGACGACCTCGCCACCGCCTACGCCGCCCGCCTCGCCGGGCGCGCGCCGGCCTGGGCGCCGCTGCCGGTGCGGTACGCCGACTACGCCGCCTGGCAGGCCCGGCTGCCGATGGACGAGCACCTGGAGTACTGGCGCGACGCCCTCGACGGCGCCCCCGAGACGCTGCGGCTGCCGGCCGACCGTCCCCGCCCGGCCCGGGCCGCCGCGGCCGGTGGCACCGTCACGTTCCCGATCCCGCCGGACCTGGCGCGGGCCCTGCGCGACCTGGCCCGCAGTCACGGCGTCACGCTGTTCATGACCGTGCAGGCCGCCGTCGCCGCGCTGCTCAGCCGGCTCGGCGCGGGCACCGACATCCCGCTCGGCACCCCGGTCGCCGGCCGCGGCGAGGACGCCCTCGAACGGCTCGTCGGCTTCTTCGTCAACACCGTCGTGCTGCGCACCGACGTCTCCGGCGACCCGTCGTTCGCCGGCCTGCTGGCCCGGGTCCGCGCCCTCGACCTGGCCGCCCTCGCCCACCAGGACCTGCCGTTCGAGCAGCTCGTCGAGGCGCTCAACCCGCAGCGCTCGCTCGCCCACCACCCGCTGTTCTCGGTCATGGTCTCCTACCAGGCGGCCCTGCCCGAGGTCGCCGGCTTCCCCGGCGTCCGCGCGACCCCGCGGCTGGTGGCCACCGGCACGGCGAAGTTCGACCTGACGTTCGACGTCGCCGAGCGCCCCACCGGCCTCGAGGGCAGCATCGAGTACCGCAGCGACCTCTTCGACCACTCGACCGCCGCGGCCCTCGCGACGCGGTTCCTGCGCCTGCTGTCCGCGGTCGTCGCCGCTCCGGCGGCACCGCTGTCCACTGTGGACCTGCTGCTGGACGACGAGCGCCTGCCCCTGCGTGGCGCCGCGTTCGCCGGCCCCTCGCGGACGTTCGCCGCGCTGTTCGCCGACCAGGTCGCTGCCAGGCCCGGCGCGGTGGCGGTCGAGGACGGCCCGCGGACGCTCACCTACGCCGAGCTGGATGCGCTCGCCAACCGCCTCGCCCGCCGGCTGGTCGCTGCCGGGGCCGGCCCCGAGCGGGTCGTCGCCGTCCGCATGCCGCGCTCGGCCGACCTCGTCGTCGCAATCCTGGCGGTGCTCAAGTCGGGCGCCTGCCTGCTGCCGCTCGACGTGCACCACCCGCCGGCCCGCATCGACCAGCAGCTCGCCGACGCGTCCCCGGTGCTCGTCCTCACCGAGCTCGGCGACCTCCCGGCGGACGCCACCGACCCGCGGGTGCCGGTCGACCCGCGGCACCCGGCGTACATCATCTTCACGTCGGGCTCCACCGGCCGCCCCAAGGGCGTCGTGGTCCCGCACGCGGGTTTGGCCGTGCTCGTGGCGGGCGTCCGCGCCGCGTTCGGCACCGGCCCCGGCGCCCGAGTCGCGCAGTTCGTCTCGCCGGCCGTCGACGTCGCGATCAGCGAGCTCGCCGCGTCGGTGCTCTCCGGCGGCACGCTCGTCGTCGTCCCCGAGGAGTCCCGGCTCGGCCCGGCCCTGGGCGCGTTCGTGACCGCGGCCCGCCTCACCCACGCCGACCTGCCGCCGGCGCTGCTCGCCGCGCTGCCCGCGGACGCGATCCCGCCCGGCGTCACGCTCACCATCGGCGGCGAGGCCGCCCCGCCGGACGTGGTGCGCCGCTGGTCGGCCGGCCGCCGCCTGGTCAACGCGTACGGCCCCACCGAGGCCACCGTCACCGCGACCACCTGGACCGCGACCCCCGACGGCCCGGTCCTCATCGGCCGCCCCGACCCGGCCCGGACCGCCCACGTCCTGGACGCGGGGCTGCGCCCCGTCCCGGCGGGCGTCCCCGGCGAGCTGTACCTGGGCGGCGCCGGCCTGGCCCGCGGCTACCTGGGCCGCCCGGCCCTGACCGCGGAACGGTTCGTGGCCGGCCCGTCCGGCACCTGCCTCTACCGCACCGGCGACCTCGTCCGGCGCACCGCGGACGGGCAGCTGGAGTTCCTCGGCCGTACCGACGACCAGGTCCAGGTGCGCGGCTTCCGGGTCGAACCGGCCGAGGTCGCCGCGGTCGTCGAGGCCCACCCGGCGGTGGCCCAGGCGGTGGTCGTCCAGCGCGGCACGGCGCTGGTCGCCTACGTCGTCCCGCGCACGCCTGCCTCCCCCGAGGAGCTGCGCGACCACGCGGCGGCGGTCCTGCCCGCGGCGATCGTCCCGGTCGTCGTGGTGCTCGACGCGCTGCCGCTCACCGCGAGCGGCAAGGTCGACCGGGACGCGCTGCCGGCGCCGGCGCCCACTGCGGCCAGCGAGCGGCCGGCCACGCCGGTCGAGGAGACCCTGGCCGGGCTGTTCGCCGGGCTGCTGGGGCTTGCCCACGACGCCGTGGGCCGGCACGACGGGTTCTTCGCGCTGGGCGGCGACAGCATCCTGTCGATCCAGCTGGTGTCCCGCGCCCGTGACGCCGGCCTCCGGTTCGCGCCGCGCGACGTGTTCGAGCACCAGACGGTCGCCTCGCTGGCCCGCGCCGCTGGGCCGGTCGCGTCCGGCCCGGCCCGCGCGCCGGACGCCGGGCACGGCCGCGTCCCCGAGACGCCGATCATCGCCTGGCTCCGGGAGCTCGACGCCCCGGTCGGCCGCTACTCGCAGGCCCTGCTCCTGCGCACCCCGGCCGGCCTGGACGCGGCCGAGCTCGACCGCGTCCTCCGCGCGGCCCTCGCACCGCACGCGCTGCTCGGCGCGCGGCTGGCCACGGCCGGCGGTGGCTCTGTGCTCGACGGCCCCGCGGCGGCCGGCGGTGGCGCGGAGCTCGACGTGCCTGCGGCGGGCGGCGGGCGGTGGGTGCTCGATGTTCCGGGTGGGCCGGTCGACCCGCGGCTGCGGATCGTCCGCGGGGGCGACATCGCCGGGGAGCGTGAGGCCGCGGCCGGCCGGCTCGACCCGGCCGCCGGCGTGATACTCCAGACGGTCTGGTTCCCGGACCGCGACCGGCTGCTGCTCGTCGCCCACCACCTGGTCGTCGACGGCGTCTCGTGGCGCATCCTCGCCGAGGACCTCGCCGCGGCCGCCCGCGGCGAGACCCCGCGCCCGGAGGGCACGCCGTTCCGCGCCTGGGCCGAGGGCCTCCAGGCCGCCGCCCGCGCGGCCGACCCGGCACCGTGGGCCGAGCTGCTCGACGGCCCGCCGGCCACCCTCGGCGGCCGGCCGCTCGACGCCGGCACGGACACCGCGGGCAGCCTGCGGCGGATCACCGTCACCCTCGACCCGTCCGTCACCGGGCCGCTGCTCACCACCGTCCCCGAGACGTTCCGGGCCGGGGTGCAGGACGTGCTGCTCGCCGGGCTCGTGCTCGCCCTGGCCCGGCGGACCGGCGCGGCCGCCGAGCCGCTCGTCGCGCTCGAAGGCCACGGCCGGGAGGAGCCGCTCGTGCCGGGCGCCGACCTGGTGCGGACCGTCGGCTGGTTCACCAGCGAGTACCCGGTGCGCCTCCCCGCCGCCGCCGGTGGTGTGGCCGCCGTCGTCCGCGGGGTCAAGGAGCGGCTCCGGTCGGTGCCCGACGGCGGCGCCGGGTACGGGCTGCTGCGGTACACCCGAGGCACCCTGACCGGCCCGGAACCCGAGGTGCTGTTCAACTATCTCGGGCGGTTCACGGCCGGTGACAGCGCCGAGGACTGGGGGATCGCGCCGGAGCTGCCGGCCGCGCACGCCACCGCCGACCCGCGGATGCCGGTGCGGCACCGGCTCGCGGTCAACGCGTCCACCGTGGACACTCCCGGCGGGCCGGCGCTGCGGACCGAGTTCGCGTACCCGGCCGGCGCTCTCGCCGACGCCGACGCCCACCGGATCGCCGACGACTGGCTCGCCGCGCTCGTCGCCGTGCAGGTCGCCGCGGGCCAACCGGGCGCGGGCGCGCTCACCCCGTCCGACGTGCCGCTCGCCAGCCTCGACGCCGAGACGCTCGACGAGCTCACCACGAGGCGCCCCGGCCTCGTCGACGTCCTGCCGCTGTCGCCGCTGCAGCAGGGGTTGTACTTCCTGTCCGAGTCGGACACCGACGTCTACACGGTCCAGCAGGTGTACACCCTCACGGGCCCGGTCGACGCGGCCCGCCTCCGGTCCGCCGCCGCGGCCCTGCTGGAGCGCTACCCGAACCTCCGCGGCGGCTTCGACCGCACCGCCACCGGCGCCCCGGTCCAGTTCATCCCGGCCGTGGCCGAGGTCCCGTTCACCGAGCTCGACGCGTCCCCGTCGGCGTTCGCCCCGTCGGTGGCCGCGGAGCGCAGCCGCCGCTTCGACCTGTCGGAACCGCCCCTGCTCCGGTTCGTGCTGGCCCGCCTCGCCCCCGACGACTACCGGCTCGTGGTGACCCAGCACCACCTGCTGATGGACGGCTGGTCCGGCCCGCTCGCGATGCGCGACCTCTTCCAGTTGTACGGCGGAGCGCCCGCACCCGCCCCCCGCCCCTACACGGACCACCTGGCCTGGCTGGCCGCCCAGGACCGCACCCTCGCGGAGCAGGCCTGGAGCGAGGCCCTCGCCGACGTCGACGAGCCGACCCTCGTCGCTCCCACGGCACCGCGCACCGCCCTGCTGCCGCAGGTCGCCGAGATGCTGCTGGGGGAGCCGGCGACGGCCCGGCTGACGTCGGCCGCCCGCCGGCACGGCCTGACGCTGAACACGGTCGTGCAGGGCGCGTGGGCGCTGGTCCTGGGAGAGT
>NZ_JBEXCY010000234.1:0-17435 GCF_040605515.1 Dactylosporangium sp. NPDC005572
GCCGCCCGGCCGGCGGCGCGCTCATGGGCGCGTCCGGGTAGCCGGCGGGCGGCGCGCTCATGGGCGCGTCCGGGTAGGCCGCGGGCGGGGAGCTCATCGGGGCGTTCGGGGGCGCGCTCATGGGCGCGTTGGGAGGTGCGCTCATCGGGGCGTCGACCGGGGGCTGGCCGCCATACGTGCGGCCGTGGCGCGGCTCGGCCTGGCGCGGCTCGGCCGGCGCGCCGCCGCCACCGTAGACGTTGCCCGAGTCGCGCTCGGCGGGGGCGCCGCCGTAGACGTTGCCGGTGTTCTGGGAGGAGGGCGTGCCGTACACCGCCGGCCCGCGGCCGGGCGGCGGGGTGCCCACCGAGGCGCGGCCCGAGGGCCGGGCCGGGGGCGGCGGGGGAGGGCTGCCGGCGGCCTTGCGCAGCGCCCGCGGCACGCGGGGCACCTCGTCGGTCGGGCCGTCGAAGGCCCGGCTCTGCGGCCGGCCCTGACCCTGGCCCTGCCCCTGGGGCGGCCGGCCGCGCGGGTCGCCCGGTTGCTGGTAGCCCTGTGGCCCGTACCCGGGGGGCGGCCCGTACTGCCCGGGCGGCGGCCCCTGCCGCGGGTGCCCGCCCTGCGGGTAGCCCTGCTGGCCGTAACCGGAGCGGTGGTCGTCGTAACCGCCGCGGGGGTCGTCATAACCGCCCCGGGGGTCCTCATGGCCGCGGCCGCGCGGCTGCTCGCCGCGGGGGCGGCGGGCGGGCGGATCCGGCTCGTCGCGACGCTGTTCAGGCACCCGGTTCCACGGCATGGTAGGCACGGCCGCCCAGGTGGGCGCGGCGGTTCCCGGCTCTTCTCCCGGGTACTCGTCGCTCACAGCTTCGCTCTCCTCGCCCCACTCCGGCACCAATCACGCACCGGCGCCCGTTTCGCGCCTACCCGGTGAATCGTGGTCCGGTCGCGATGGGAGGGTACGGCCTGGAGCCCTCCCTACGCCACCGTCGCGAGGCGTGCCGCCGCCGAATCGTGTCTCAGGGAGCGCCTGACCTGCGGCCCGCGCTGAGATCGGGTCCAGAGCCGATGAGTGGGCCCCGACCGCGTCGGCTAAATGGCCGCGCCGACCTTCACCTGAGGCTTGGGGTTGCGGATGAAGCGGAACGAGATGGCCCGCATGATCGCGTAGAAGTAGAGCCGGCCGAGCTTCTCGGTCGAGTCCGGGAAGCGCTGCTTGACCATCTTCTTGACGGTGCGGGAGATGAAGACGCTGTCGACCGCCGTGGCCAGGAACATCAGGCCGAAGAGCGCGTTGGCGGCGAAGTAGATCGACGGGTTGAGGTTGCGGTTGAACCCGACGATCATGACGAGGAACGTGGTGCCGAAGAACCAGGTGCCGATCGTGCGCCGGGAGTCGACGATGTCGCGCACCAGCCGGCGGACCGGGCCCTTGTCGCGGGGCAGCAGGTAGCGCTCCTCGCCGTTGGCCATGCCCGTGCGGGCCTCCACGCGCTCGGCGCGCATTTTCTCGCGCATGCGCTTGGCGGCCTCACGCCGGTTGGCCGCGGGCGGCTCGGCGACCCGGCGGCCCGCGATGGTCCGCTTCGGGGTCTGCTTGCCCAGATCCCGCTTCGACGGGGTATGGCCCTTGGTGGCCTCCGCCTCAGGATCGGGCGTGGAGACGGCGACGGACGAGTCGGAGTCCTCTGACTTGCGGCGAAACAGCGACGGCACGCCGTGAAGGGTAGCCGACGCTGCGCATGAACAGCAGCGCCGGCCGCCGGTGAACCGAACTTGCTAGCCGAGCTCGACGTCGGCGCCGAGGCCGTTGAGCTTCGCCTCGAAGTCCTCGTAGCCGCGCTGGATGAGCTTGACGCCGTAGACGCGGGACGTGCCCTCGGCCGCCAGGGCCGCGATCAGGTGGCTGAACCCGGCCCGCAGGTCGGGGATCACCAGGTCGGCGGCGTGCAGCTTCGACGGCCCGGCGATGACCGCCGAGTGCATGAAGTTGCGCCGGCCGAAGCGGCACGGGGTGCCGCCGAGGCACTCGCGGTACGTCTGGATGGTGGCGCCCATCTGGTTGAGCGCCGCCGTGTAGCCGAGGCGCCGCTCGTAGACCGTCTCGTGGACGATCGACAGCCCGCGCGCCTGGGTCAGCGCGACCACCATCGGCTGCTGCCAGTCGGTCATGAAGCCGGGGTGCACGTCGGTCTCCATCGCGACGGCCTTGAGCTCGCCGCCCGGGTGCCAGAAGCGGATGCCGCCCTCGCCCGGGGTGTCGTCGATCTCGAAGGCGCCGCCGACCGAGGTGAAGAGGTTCAGGAACGTCATCATGTCGGCCTGGCGGGCGCCCTTGACGAACACGTCGCCGCGGGTGGCGAGGGCCGCCGCGCCCCAGCTGGCCGCCTCGATGCGGTCGGGGATCGGCCGGTGCGAGTAGCCGGTCAGCCGCGGTACACCCTGGATCTCGATGACCCGGTCGGTGTGGACCTTGATGATCGCGCCCATCTTCTGCAGGACGCAGATGAGGTCGATGATCTCCGGCTCGACCGCCGCGTTGCGCAGCTCGGTGACGCCCTCGGCGCGCACCGCCGTCAACAGGATCTGCTCGGTGGCGCCGACGCTCGGGTACGGCAGCGACAGCTTGGCGCCGTGCAGCCCGTCGGGCGCGGTGATGTCCATGCCCTTCTCGGACTTGTCCACGACGGCGCCGAACTCGCGCAGGGCCTGGATGTGGAAGTCGATCGGCCGGCCGCCGATGTTGCAGCCGCCCAGGTCGGGGATGAACGCGTGGCCGAGGCGGTGCAGCAGCGGGCCGCAGAACAGGATCGGGATGCGGCTCGAGCCGGCGTGGACGTTGATCTCGTCGACGTTGGCCGACTCCACGTTGGACGGGTCGAAGATCAGCTCGCCGTCGGCGGCGCCCTTGGTGACCCGCACACCGTGCAGCTCCAGCAGGCCGGTGACCACCTCGACGTCACGGATCGCGGGGACGTCGAACAGCCGGCTCGGGGTCTCGCCGAGCACCGCGGCAACCATCGCCTTGGAGACGAGGTTCTTGGCACCGCGCACGCGCAGCTCACCGTTCAGCGGCGCGCCGCCGTGCACGGTGAGGACGTCACCGGCGTCGTAGTTGGTCACGGAACTCCTCCTGCAGGCAGGAACGTGGATAGCAGACGCTGACGCTGCGTGAGGCGGGAGAGCCGGACGCAGCGCATCGCCCGCGCAGCATATCCACATGTACTGCATGGGGAAGTCGGGCGCACGCCACCCATGGCACGAAGACGGGACTCCGACAGGGATCACCACAGAGGGTGATGATCCGTCTCCTTACGGCAGTGCCAGCATCCGGTCGAGCGCGACCCGGGCGTAGTGCGCCGTGCCGGCGTCGACGACGATCTCGTTCGGGACCCGGCCGGCGACGAGCTCTTCGAGCGCCCACACGAGGTGCGGCAGGTCGATGCGGTTCATCGTCGAGCAGTAGCAGACGTTGCGGTCCAGGAACGTGATCTGCTTGTCCGGGTGGGCCAGCGCCAGGCGGCGGACCAGGTTGAGCTCGGTGCCGACGGCCCAGGCGGAGCCGGCGGGCGCGCCCTCGATCATCTTGATGATGTACTCCGTGGAGCCCACGTAATCGGCGGCGGTGACCACCTCGTGGCGGCACTCCGGGTGCACCAGCACGTTGACCCCGGGCACCCGTTCGCGCACGTCGTTGACGCTGTCGAGGGTGAACCGGCCGTGCACCGAGCAGTGCCCCCGCCAGAGGATCATCTTCGCCGCGCGCAGCTGCTCGTCGGTCAGCCCGCCACCCGGCTTGTGCGGGTCGTAGAGCACGCAGTCGGACAGCTCCATGCCCATCTTCAGCACGGCGGTGTTGCGCCCGAGGTGCTGGTCGGGCAGGAAGAACACCTTGGTGCCCTGCTCGAACGACCAGCGCAGCGCGGTCTCGGCGTTCGACGAGGTGCAGACCACGCCGTCGTTGCGGCCGACGAAGCCCTTGATGTCGGCCGAGGAGTTCATGTACGTCACGGGGACGACCTCGCCGGCGATGCCCAGCTCGGTGAAGCGGTCCCAGGCCTTCTCGACCTGCACGAGCGCGGCCATGTCGGCCATCGAGCAGCCGGCGGCCAGGTCGGGCAGCACGACCCGCTGGCGGTCGGAGGTGAGGATGTCGGCGCTCTCGGCCATGAAGTGCACGCCGCAGAAGACGATGTACTCGGCGGCGGGCCGGGCGGCGGCCTCCCGCGCGAGCTTGAAGGAGTCGCCGGTCACGTCGGCGAACTGGATGACCTCGTCGCGCTGGTAGTGATGGCCCAGCACGAAGACGCGGTCGCCGAGGGCGGCCTTGGCGCGGGCGGCCCGCTCGACCAGGTCGGGGTCGCTCGGCGCGGGCAGGTCGCCCGGACACTCGACGCCCTTCTCGGTGTTCGGGTCGGTGCCCCGGCCCAGCAGCAGCAGTGCGGTGGCGGTTGACGACGGTTCAGCCCAGGTCACGAATCGATCGTCCCACGCCCGGTCACCCCCGCGACTGTGACGTGCACAATGACCCGATGCGTGTCCTCGTGTGCCCGGACAAGTTCGCCGGCACGATCCCGGCGGTCGCGGCGGCCGAGGCCTTCGCCGCCGGTTGGCGCGCCGAGAAGCCTGGTGATCATCTGGTACTGCGGGCGCTGTCCGACGGCGGGCCGGGGTTCGTGGAGGTCCTGGCCGCCGCCCGGCCGCACGCCCGGGTGATCACGGTGCCGACCACCGACCCGCTGGGCCGGCCCGTCGAGGGACACGTGCTGCTCGACGGGGACACCGCCTACGTGGAGAGCGCCGAGGCCTGCGGCCTGCACCTGCTCACCCCGGCGGAGCGCGACCCGAGGCGCACGACGACGTTCGGCCTGGGCACCCTGCTGCTCGCCGCGGTGGAGGCGGGTGCGCGCACGGTCGTGGTCGGGCTGGGCGGGAGCGCCACCAACGACGGCGGTGCGGGCCTGCTCGCCGCCCTCGGCGCGGCCCCGCTCGACGCCGCCGGCTACGCCCTGCCCTACGGCGGCGCCGCCCTGGCGGCCTGCGCGTCGCTCGGCGGCACCCCCAGGCTGCGCGACGCGGCGCTGGTCGCGGCCACCGACGTCGACAGCCCGCTGCTCGGCCTGCACGGCGCCACCTCGGTCTTCGGCCCGCAGAAGGGCGCGAGCCGCGAGGACGTGCTCCTGCTCGACGCCGCCCTGGAGCGGTTCGCGCAGGTCCTGGCCGCGCTGCCGACGGCACCGGCCGGGCTGGCCGCCCTGCCCGGGGCGGGCGCGGCCGGCGGGCTCGGCGCGGCGCTGCTCGCGCTCGGTGGCCGGGTCGAGTCGGGCATCGGCCTGGTCCGGCGGCTCACCGGCCTCGACGCCGAGCTCGACGAGGCCGGCCTGGTGGTCACCGGCGAGGGCTCGTTCGACGAACAGTCGCTGCGCGGGAAGGTCGTGGCGGGCGTGGCGAACGCCGCACGGGACCGCGGCGTGCCCTGCGTGGTGGTCGCCGGCCGGGTGGACGCCGGCCGCCGGGAGGCCGCCAGCATCGGCGTCACGGAGGCGCATTCGCTGGTCGAGCACTTCCAGAGCGTCGAGGAAGCGCTCTCCCGGCCCGGCGACGGCCTCCGTGAGCTTGGACAACGCCTCGCTCGCCAGTGGAGCCGATAGCAGGAATCCGTGTCAGTATGGGGAGCGGGAATGCCTCCGGCAGCCGTGGCGTTGGCACCGGTGGAACTGTAGACATCACCGCAGGGAGCTTTGATCGTGACCGCTTCGCAGCTTGCCGAGCCCGTTCAGACGGACAACCCGGCCGGCATCGGCCTCACCGCGGATGCCGCTCTCAAGGTGAAGGGCCTGCTCGAGCAGGAAGGTCGTGACGACCTCCGGCTGCGCGTCGCGGTGCAGCCCGGCGGCTGTTCGGGCCTGCGCTACCAGCTGTTCTTCGACGAGCGCGCGCTCGACGGGGACAAGGTCAGCACCTACGACGGCTTCGAGGTCGTCGTCGACCGGATGAGCGTTCCGTATCTCACCGGCGCGACCATCGACTTCGCCGACCGCATCGACGCGCAGGGCTTCACCATCGACAACCCCAACGCCCAGGGCTCGTGCGCCTGCGGCGACTCGTTCCACTAGATCTTCTCGATCTTTTCGCACCTCGGGCCGCTTCCCGGTGAACGGGAGGCGGCCTTCGTGCATCCTGAGAGTCGGTAGGCTGTCCGGGCTGTCCATCCTGTTGCCCCGACCTCCAGAGGTTTTCATGAAGATCGTCGTCACCGGCTCGATCGCGACCGACCACCTGATGCACTTCCCGGGCCGCTTCGCGGAGCAGCTCCTGGCCGACCAGCTGCACAAGGTGTCGCTGTCGTTCCTGGTCGACGACCTGACCGTCCGGCGCGGCGGCATCGCGGCGAACATCGCCTTCGGCATGGGCCTGCTCGGCCTGCGCCCGATCCTGGTCGGCGCGGTGGGCGCCGACTTCGCCGACTACCGCAGCTGGCTGAGCCGGCACGGGGTCGACTGCGACTCCGTCTATGTGAGCGAGATCGCACACACCGCCCGGTTCGTCTGCACCACCGACGACGACATGAACCAGATCGCCTCGTTCTACGCGGGCGCCATGTCGGAGGCCCGCAACATCGAGCTCCAGCCGGTCCACCACCGGGTGGGCGGCCTCGACCTGCTCCTGATCAGCCCGAACGACCCGGTCGCCATGGTCCGGCACACCGAGGAGGCCCGGTCGATGGGCATCCCGTTCGCCGCCGACTGCTCCCAGCAGCTCGCCCGCATGTCCGGCGAGGAGATCCGCAAGCTCGTCGACGGCGCGGCCTACCTGCTGACCAACGACTACGAGAAGGAACTGCTCGAGTCGAAGACCGGCCTGACCACGGCGACCCTGCTCGACCAGGTCGGCATCCTGGTCACGACGCTCGGCAAGGACGGCGTGGTCATCCGGGGCCGGGCGCTCGACGAGGAGATCACCGTGCCGGTCGTCAAGGGCGTGCAGGCCATCGACCCGACCGGCGTCGGCGACGGCTTCCGGGCCGGCTTCTTCGCCGCCCTGTCGTGGGGCCTCGGCCTGGAGCGGGCCGCCCAGGTCGGCTCGATGATCGCGGCGCTGGTGCTGGAGACGGTCGGCCCACAGGAGTACGGGATCGTGACCGACGAGTTCACCAAGCGCATCGCCGAGTCCTACGGCGACATCGCGGCCGAGGAGATCCGGGTCCACCTGCCGGTCTGAGTATCCCTATCGGCTTGATAGGGATCGGAGTATTGTTGCCGCCGTGACGATCGTGGTCCTGGCGGTGCTCGCCCTCGCGACCGTGGCCGGGCTCGTGTACCGGGCCCGCTACGGCCGGCTGCGCGCCGTTGCGGGCGACCTGCCGCCGGGCCTGCTCGCGCCCGCCCGCGACACGGTCACCCTGCTGCACTTCTCCTCGGCGACCTGCGCGCCCTGCCGCCAGGTCCGCCGGGTCTGCACCGACGTCGCCGACGCGGTCGACGGGGTGCGGCACGTCGAGCTCGACGCCGACGAGCACCTCGACGCGGTCCGCGAGCTGGGCATCTGGCGCCTGCCGACGCTGCTGGTGGTCGACCGGGCCGGCCGGGTGGCGAAGCGCACCGTCGGCGTACCCACCCGCGACGACCTGCGGGCGACAGTGACGGAGGTGCTGACAGCATGAGCCTCGACCCACGCGGTCCCCGCTTCGCGGCGGGACTCACCTCGGTCGTCTTCGTGGTGATCCTGCTCACCGGCAGCGGCTGGCTGGCCCTCGCGCAGGCGGTGATCTTCGCCATCGGCGCCTGGGACCCCCGCCGCACCCCCTACGGCCTGCTGTACCGCTACGCCGTCGCCCCGCGCCTCGCCCCGCCGTCCGAGCGGGAGGACGCCGCCCCGGTCCGCTTCGCCCAGGCCGTCGGCCTGGTGTTCGCCCTCGTCACGGCGGCCGGCTACCTGTCGGGCAGTGTGGTCCTGGGCGTGGTCGGCGCGTCGTTCGCCCTGCTGGCGGCGTTCCTCAACGCGGTCTTCGGCCTGTGCCTGGGCTGCGAGGCGTACCTGCTCATCCGCCGCCTGCGCGCCGCCTGACGCGGCCGCTAGCCGGTCAGCTCGACGGTGTAGGTGTCGCCGGCCGCCGAGACGAACGTGTGGCCGCGCATGCGGCACCAGGCCGGGATGTCCACCGCCGCCGCCGGGTCGTCGGCCAGGACCTCGATCCGGGTGCCGGGCGGCTGCCCCGCGGCCAGCTTGGCCAGCATGATGACCGGCAACGGGCAGCGCTTGCCGCGGGCGTCGACGACGTGGTTCACAGGCCCGCCACCCCCGCCTCGGCGCGGGCCGCGGCCACCAGGGGCGGTAGGACCGTGAGGAAGCGGCGGACGTCCTCCTCGGACACGTCGCGGTGCAGCGAGACGCGGACGTTGCCGTGGGTCAGCACGCCCATCGCGGCCAGGACGTGCGAGGGGCGCAGCGTGTCGGCGGTGCACGCCGAGCCCGACGACACGGCGAAGCCGGCCCGGTCCAGGGCCTGGAGCAGGACCTCGCCGTCGACGTAGAGGCAGGAGAACGTGACGATGTGCGGCAGGCGCTCGACGGAGTCGCCGACCACCTCGACGTCGGGCACCGTCGCGGCCACCGTGCGGCGGATCTCGTCGACCAGGGCGTGCTGCCGGGCCGACTCCGCCGCCGCGGCCTCGTGCACCGCCCGCAGCGACGCCGCCGCGGCGACGATCGCCGGCACGTCGGCGGCCGCCTCCCAGGGCCGCTCCCACCGGGTGCCCTTGCGGACCGCGAGGACGCCGACGCCGGCCGGGCCGCCCCACTTGCGGGCACTGCCGGCCAGCAGGGACCAGCCGGTGGGCAGGGCGGCGCGGCCGATCGACTGGGCGGCGTCGACCAGCAGCGGCACCCCGGCCCCGGCGCACAGCTCGGCCGCGGTGGCGACCGGCTGCACGGTTCCCACCTCATGATTCGCGCTCTGGAGCGCCGCCAGGGCCACTTCCGCCGAATTCACCGCCGTGGCGAGCTCGTCGAGGTCGACGCGCCCGGTCAGGGAGACCGGCACGGCGACCGCGTCGGGCCCGGCGGCCCTGATGACCGCGGAGTGCTCGACGGCGGAGTGCACGACGACGCGGCGGCCGCGGGCGCGGCGCACGCCCTCGACCGCCTGGCGCACGGCGTCGGCGCCGCCGGCCGTGAAGTGCAGCTCGTCGGGGCGCGCGCCGAGGACCTCGGCGGCCGTGGCGCGGGCCGCGTCGAGGAGCTGCCGGGCCCGCCTGGCCTGCGTGTAGAGCTTGCCCGGGTCGGCCCAGCCCTCCTCGGCGGCGGCCTGAAACGCTTGCCGCGCAACGGGATGGAGCGGGGTGGCGGTGGCCGAGTCGAAGTAGACGCCCACCCGGGCAACGCTATCGCGACCCGGACGGGGCGACCCCAAGCCGGGTGGACCGCACATGGTCGAGTACGCTCGCCAGCGTTGGAGAGGCTTGCCGCGCAGCGGCACTGCTAAGGAGGCAGGAGCAGGTGGTCTCAAGAGGTTTGAGCCCCGCGCGCGCCGTCGGGCTCGCCGTCTCGGCCGTCGGGGTGACGACCCTGCTCGCCGGTTGCTCCGTCGAGGACACGTTCAACGGGTTCGGCTGGCCGAAGGGCATCACCGAGCAGGGTGACCGGATGTACGACCTGTGGATCGGGTCGGTCGTCGCGGCGCTGGCGGTCGGTGTCTTCGTCTGGGGTCTGATCTTCTGGTGCGTGGTGCGCTACCGCAAGCGGGGCGAGGAGCTGCCGCCGCAGACGCGTTACAACATGCCGTTCGAGATTCTCTACACGGTGGCGCCGTTCGTGGTCATCGCCGTGTTGTTCTTCTACACCGCGGTCATCCAGACCGACGTCGACCGGCTCTCGAAGAACCCGGACGTCAACGTCGAGGTGATCGCCTCCAAGTGGAACTGGCAGTTCGTCTACTCGGACAGCAAGGGCCCGGACGGCAAGCCGATCAACGAGGTCGGCGCCGAGAACTACATCCCGGTCCTGGTCGTCCCGGCGGGCAAGTCGGTGCAGTTCAAGGAGACCTCGAACGACGTCATCCACTCGTTCTGGGTGCCCGACATCCTGTTCAAGCGGGACGTCATCCCGGGCGTGGAGAACCGCTTCGAGATCAAGCTCAAGGACAACGCCGAGGGCGCGTATGTCGGGCGGTGCGCCGAGCTGTGCGGCACCTACCACTCGATGATGAACTTCGAGATGCGCGTGGTCTCACCGGCGCAGTACCAGCAGTACCTGGACCTGCGCATCGCCGGGAAGAGCACGCCGGAGGCCTTCGGGCAGTTGGGCCTGCCGAGCTACGCGACCAAGACGACCCCGTTCGACACCGACCGCACCAAGCGGTCGGCGAGCTGAGCAAAGGCGGACGGCGATGAAGTCAGAGGGACGTCTTTTCTTCGTCCTCGCGTTGTTCGTGTTCGCGATGGCGGGGCTCTACGGGTGGTGGACCGACGTGGCGCCGCACGAGCAGACCGGGCACCGCGGGATCGAGTGGATCGGCGTGGTCGCGCTGATCCTGTCGGGACTGCTGCTCACGATGATCGGCAGCGCGCTGTGGCTCATCTCGCGCCGGATCGCGCCGCGCCCGGAGGACCGCCCGGAGGCGGAGATCGCCGAGGGCGCCGGCGACCTGGGCTTCTTCAGCCCGGGCAGCTACTGGCCGTTCGGCCTGGCCCTCTCGGCGATGATCGCCAGCCTCGGCCTGGCCTTCGACCAGTGGTGGCTGGTGGCGGTCGGCCTGCTGTCGGTGCTGTTCGCGACGTGTGGCCTCATGTTCGAGTACTACACCGGTTCGCGCCGCGGCGCCGAGCACTGACGACGGAAACGCGAAGAGGGGCCCCGCCGACCGGCGGGGCCCCTCTTGCCGTCCGGGTGACTCAGCGTTCGGACCTGGCCTGGGCCAGCTCGCCGCGTTCCTTGAGGTCGGCGGCGCGGTCGAGGGCGGCGTCGCTCAGCACGACGTTGCCGAAGGCGACGACGGCCTGGTAGTAGGTCCAGGCGAGGCTGTTGCAGGCCGGGCGGACGAAGCTGTTGTAGGTCGCGCACTTGGCCTTGAGGTCGCGGTAGAAGCTGTCGTCGATGCGGCTCTTGTTCGCCGGGAACTGGCCCATCGCCTTGTAGTTGCGGTAGCCGAAGTCGTGGCGGTGGCAGGACAGGCGGAAGTCGAAGCCGAGAGGCTGGTCGGGGCTGGTGGAGCAGTAGTCGGTCGACCAGTCGAAGCCGTAGCCGGCCCACGCGCCCTGGTTCTGGCGGGCGGCGTTCCAGGCGTTGTAGCTGGCGGCGGTGGGCTGTGACCAGGTCGACATGACCGCCAGCTTCTCGGCCGTGGTGGCGGCCGCGGCCGGGGCGGCGGTCAGGCCCAGGACGACGAGGGCGGCGGTGAGGGGGACGGCGAGGCGCCGGAGCTTCATGGGCACACCTCTGTTCGTGCGGGAACGGGGTGCCACATATTGTTCCGGTTCGATATGAAGCGGCGGCGGGCGCTGCGCCAAGCGGTACTTGCCGGTAGCTGAACGGAGGTTCAGGCCGCTCGGCGCAGCAGGACGCGGGGACGGCGATCCATCAGCAGGATCACCGGCGCCACCACGATCGCGGCGCCGCAGCTCGTGCAGGCCCAGTCGGGGCAGCTCGACCGGGGATGGTCGGTGCACGCCGGCTTCTCGAAGACCCGCAGCCTGGCACAGGTGTCGCAGTGGAGCTCCATGCCGTCACCGTGCCACCGCCGCGCGCCGGCGGCCCGGATTGGCGGCGGCGTGTCGGGTCACGGTTTGGTGCTGGCTGGTGTTCGGACACGTACCACCCACGGGCGCGCACCGCTGTGGGTCGCGCCCGTGGATGGCTTCGGGAAGCCTCAGGCGGCCTTGAAGGCGGCCCAGCGCTCGATCAGGGCCGTCGCGGCGCCCGAGTCGACGGCGGCGGCGGCGCGGTCGAGACCGGCCTTGAGCTGGGTCGGCAGCGTGTCGACGGCCAGCCCGCCGGCCCGGGCGGCGAGCGCCGCGGCCGCGTTGAGCAGCACCGCGTCGCGGACCGGGCCCGGCTCGCCGGCGAACATCCGCCGGGCGACGTCGGCGTTGTGGGCCGGGTCGCCGCCGCGCAGGTCGCCCGGCGCGGAGCGGGCCAGGCCCAGCTCGGCCGAGTCCACCAGGGTCTCGGTCACGGTGCCGCCGCTGACCACCCAGACGCGGGTCGGCGCGGCCGTCGTGAACTCGTCGAGGCCGTCCTCGCCGCGCACCAGGAGCACCGAGAAGCCGCGCCCGGCCAGCACGTTCGCCACCACGGGAGCCATGCGCCGGTCGAAGCAGCCGACCGTGGCCGCGGTGGGCTGCGCCGGGTTGGTGAGCGGGCCCAGGAAGTTGAACACCGTCGGCACGCCCATCTCGCGGCGCGGGACGCCGGCGTGGCGCATGCCCGGGTGGAAGCGGGCGGCGAAGCAGAAGCCGATGCCGACCTCGGTGACGCACCGGGCGACGTCCTCCGGCCCCAGGTCGATGGTGATGCCGAGGGCCTCGAGCACGTCGGCGGCGCCGGCCGAGGACGACGCGGCGCGGTTGCCGTGCTTGACGACCGGCACGCCGGCGGCGGCGGTCACCACGGCCGCCATCGTCGAGATGTTGACCGTGTTGGCCCGGTCGCCGCCGGTGCCGACGATGTCGACGGCAGTGTGGCGCAGCTCGTCGGTGATCGGCACCTTCGGCGCGTTGGCCAGCATCAGCTCGGCGCAGCCGGCCACCTCGGCCGGGGTCTCGCCCTTGGCCCGCAGCGCGATCACGAAGGCGGCCGTCTGCACGGGGGTGGCCTCACCGGCCATGATCTCGCCCATCGCCCACCGGGTGTCCTCGGTGGAGAGGTCCTCGCCGCGCAGCAGCGAGCTGAGCAGCTGTGGCCAGGTGCGGTCGCCCATGGCGGCCTCCAGGAAGGGTTACTGGCGGATGGCGGGGTATGCGCGGAGCAGGCCGGCGACAGTCTCGCCGGTGGTCACGGGGTCCAGCGGATACATGATCGTGCCCTCGACGCGGGCGTAGGACGCGAGCCAGCGGTCTGCGGCGCGGGCGATCGCCAGCACGACCGGCGGCGCGTCGACGACCTCGTCCTTGAGCTGGCGGGCGATGCCCAGGCCGCCGCCGGGGGTGGCCTCGCCGTCGAGGACCAGCAGGTCGACGTCGGTGTCGTCGACGAGCTTCACCACCTCGGCGTAGGTCGAGGCGTCGACGAAGCGCACCTGCAGGTCGGCCGCGGGGCGGGTGCCGATGGCCAGCCGCATGCGGTCGCGGACCTCGGGGTCGTCGCTGTACAGCAGGACGGTGTGCTCGCTCATGTGCGTGCTGCTCCTCGTGTGGCGGGTGCCTCCGGGATCGTACCGTCCGCCGTAATCGGGATGCCGGTGCGGGCGGACCACTCCGCCTCCTCGCGCCGCTGCTGCTCCTCGCGGTCGAGCTGCCGGTCGACCCGCTTCGCCTCGCGGTCGGACTGGCGCATCCACTGCACGACCAGGACGGCGAGCATGGTGACCGAGACGATCTCGCCGCCGGCCCACAGGATGCCGCCGGCCACGACCTGGTCGCCGGCCGGGTCGGCCCAGGGGAGGTGCAGCGACGGGTACCAGTCGCCGCCGAGCAGGTCCTTGCTCTGCATGATGGTCAGCCCGAGCACCGTGTGGAACGGCGTGGACAGGAACATCAGCAGCGCGCGGGCCGGGTAGGGCCAGCGGCCGGGCAGCGGGTCGAGCCCCAGCAGCGGCCAGAAGAACAGGCAGCCCACGGCGATGAAATGGGCGTGGGTCAGCTCGTGCACCCACGCGTGGCGCATCGTCAGCTCGTACAGCTGCGTGAAATAGAGCACGAACGGCGTCACGACGAAGAAGCCGAACGCCACCAGCGGGAACGCCAGGATGCGGGCCGCGCGCGAGTGCACGACCGCCAGCAGGATCCGCCGCCCGCGGACCGGCAGGGTGCGCAGCGCGAGCGTCACCGGCGCGCCGAGGGCCAGGAAGATCGGCGCGATCATGGACAGCATCATGTGCTGCACCATGTGGACGGACAGCAGCGATGTGTCGTAGGCCTCGACCCCGGTCATGGTGACCGCGGCGATCGAGCCCAGCCCGGGCACCAGGAACAGCACGGTGCGCGCGATCGGCCAGCTGTCGCCGCGTTTGCGCAGCTTGACAACGCCGGCGAGATATACGCCGGCGGCGGCCAGCAGCAGCAGCGTCAGCCACGAGACGTGGAACGAGCCGAGGATCGTCGCGGCCGACGGAGGACCTGGATCAGCAGCGTGGAGCACGTCCCCAGACTATGCCGACGCGCGAATCGCCCGTGTCCGGTGGACCCCGTGAAAGGGCGGTGATGATCGGGGGCAATAATGAGCCCGTGACTGCGGCCCCAGCGATTGCCAAGAGCCAGATCCACTCACTGACCAGGCCCAACATGGTCAGTGTAGGGACGATCGTGTGGCTCTCCAGCGAACTGATGTTCTTCGCGGCACTCTTCGCGATGTACTTCTCCATCCGCGCCGCCGCGCCGGAGCTGTGGGAGAAGCACACCGAGGTGCTGAACATCCCTTACGCCCTGACGTTCACGCTGATCCTCGTGGCGTCGTCGGTCACCTGCCAGATCGGCGTGTTCCGCGCCGAGCGCGGTGACGTCCACGGCCTGCGGCGCTGGTTCGCGCTGACCTTCGTCATGGGCCTGATCTTCGTCCTCGGCCAGGTCAACGAGTACCGCACCCTGGTCCACGAGGGCGTCAAGATCAACGGCGACGGGTACGGCTCGATGTTCTACCTGACGACCGGCTTCCACGGCCTGCACGTCACGGGCGGTCTGATCGCCTTCATCATCTACCTCATCCGCACGACCATGGGCCGGTTCACGCCCGCCCAGGCGACCGCGGCGATCGTCGTGTCGTACTACTGGCACTTCGTCGACGTGGTCTGGATCGCGCTGTTCGCGATGATCTACTTCCTGCAGTAGCCGCTCCGGCCGCGCGTCACGCTTCCGGGACCACCACTTCTGAGACGACAAAGGTGATGACGACAAAGGTGAGGCCATGACTTCTGACGAGAGCAAGCGGCCGCTTTCCCGGCTGGTGCCGGGCGGGAAGCGCGCGGCGCGCAGCAAGCTTCGCCGGCGGTTGTCGGCGGCCGTGCGCCTGGTCGCGGCGCTCACGCTGGTCGGCGGCCTCTACAGCGCATACGCACCGGGCGTCGGCCGGGCCGAGGAGACCCCCACGCTCTCGGCCGCAGCCGAGCGTGGCAAGGCCATCTACGAGCAGAGCTGCATCACCTGCCACGGCCGCAACGCGCAGGGCGTCGAGGACCGCGGGCCGAGCCTGATCGGCGTCGGCTCCGCGGCGGTCGAGTTCCAGGTCAACACCGGCCGCATGCCGCTGGCCCGCCAGGAGGCGCAGGCCGAGCGCAAGCAGCCGCAGCTGACCGAGCAGCAGGCGGCCGACCTCGGCGCCTACATCCAGGAGCTGGGCGGCGGACCGCAGCTGCCGTCGGCGGAGAGCCTGGACGAGCAGGTCCGCAAGGCCACCGAGGACAGCAAGACCCTCGCCCACGGCGGCGAGCTCTACCGGGTCAACTGCTCCTCCTGCCACGCCTTCTCGACGGGCGGCGGCGCGCTGTCGTCGGGCAAGTTCGCGCCGTCGCTGCAGCACTCGACCAACCGTGACATCTACGCGGCGATGCTGACCGGTCCGCAGAACATGCCGGTGTTCGGCAACAACCAGCTGAGCCCGGACGACAAGGCCGCGATCATCGCGTACATCCAGGACCTCAACAAGAACGAGGCGACCGACCCGGGCGGCTGGAGCATCGGCCGGTACGGCCCCGTCCCCGAGGGGATCGTCGTCTTCCTCGTCGGTATCGCGCTGCTCGTGTTCGCGACGCTGTGGATTGCAGGGAAGTCATGACCACCCACAACTCGACCGTCGAAGAAGAGTTCGACGCCGGCGACCCGGCCCTGACCCGGTTCGACCTCGTCAAAGAGGGCGCGCGCCGGGACGGCGTGGAGATCGTGCACTACGCGCCGCGGTTCCCGGTGCCGGGCACCCGGGCCGAGCGGCGCATCGAGCGGACGCTGGCGTTCCTGTTCTTCCTCACCGGCCTGATGGGCACCGCGTTCGTGGTCGCCTACATCGCCTGGCCGTGGAGGTACGGACACGGCGACTCGACCTACCGCGCGCTGTACCCGTACTACACGCCGGTGCTGGGCGCCACGCTGGGCCTGGCTCTGCTGACCCTGGGCGTCGGCATCATCACCTGGTCGAAGAAGCTCCTCCCCGAGGAGGTCTCGGTCCAGGAGCGCCACGACGGGCAGTCCGACCCGACCGAGCAGCGGCTCACCTCGGCGACGATCCTCAACATGGGCGACGAGCTGGGCCTCAAGCGGCGCAAGTTCGTCGGCATGGCGTTCCTGGCGGGCGCGGCCCCGCTCGGCGCGGTCGCCGGGGCGGTGCTGGTCGGCTCGCTGATCAAGGCGCCGACCCAGAACGGTGAGAACGTCTTCTTCACCACCGGCTGGGACCCGCGGAACAACGACGGCAAGCCGGTGCGGCTCACGCACGAGGACGGCACCCCGATCCGCCCGGCCGACGTCAGCGTCGGCGGCCAGATCACCGTGTTCCCCGGCATCCCGGGCGGCGCGACCAACAAGTGGGCCGACTCGCCGACGCTGCTGATCCACCTCCGCGAGGGCGACGCGACCCAGACGTTGCAGAACGTCAAGGAGCTCAACAAGGGCTCGCAGTGGCAGAACTACGTGGCGTACTCGAAGATCTGCACCCACGCCGGCTGCCCCGCCAGCCTCTACGAGCAGCAGACCAACCGCCTGCTGTGCCCCTGCCACCAGTCGCAGTTCCAGATCACCGACAACGCCCGGCCGGTCTTCGGCCCGGCGAGCCGGGCGTTGCCGCAGCTGCCCATCACGGTGGACGATGAGGGGTACTTCGTGGCGACGTCGGACTACAAGGTTGCCGTCGGACCGGCATTTTGGGAGCGGCCATGAAACGGCGCAAGATCGATGTCAGGGCCCTGCCGGCCAACTCGGCCAAGGCCCTCGACGAGCGCTTCCAGGCGGCCACGCCGCTGCGGCGTCTCCTCAACAAGGTCTTCCCGGACCACTGGTCCTTCCTGCTGGGCGAGATCGCGCTCTACTCGTTCATCGTCCTGCTGCTGAGCGGCGTCTTCCTGGCGCTGTTCTTCGACCCGTCGCTCAAGGAGACGGTGTACAACGGCAGCTACGCCCCGCTGCGGGGCGTGGAGATGTCCAACGCCTACAACACGGCGCTGCAGATCTCGTTCGACGTGCGCGGCGGCCTCTTCGTGCGGCAGATGCACCACTGGGCGGCGCTGCTGTTCATGGCCGCGATCGTGGTCCACATGTTCCGGGTGTTCTTCACCGGCGCGTTCCGCAAGCCGCGTGAGGCCAACTGGATCGTCGGCGTCC
>NZ_JBEXCY010000235.1:0-13811 GCF_040605515.1 Dactylosporangium sp. NPDC005572
CAGCGCCTGGGCCGCGATCGTCACCCGGGTGTGGTCCAGCGTGCGCATCGCCGTGCCGAAGCCGGTGCCGGGCTCGCCGATGATCCGATTTGCCGGAATGCGCACATTGTCGAGATACACCTCGCGGGTCGGCGAGCCCTTGATGCCGAGCTTCTTCTCCGGTGCGCCGAAGCTCACGCCCGGGTCCGACTTCTCCACCACGAACGCCGAGATGCCGCGCGAGCGGGCCGCCGGGTCGGTGACGGCGAACACGGTGTAGTACTCGCTCACACCCGCATTGGTGATCCAGCGCTTCACCCCGTTGAGGACCCAGGTGTCGCCGTCCAGCTCGGCGCGGGTCTTCATGCCGGCCGCGTCGCTGCCGGCCTCCGGCTCGGACAGGCAGTACGAGAACATCGCCTCGCCGCCGGCCACCGGCGTGAGGTATCGCTGCTTCAGCGCTTCGGAGCCCGCCAGCAGCAGCGGCATCGTCCCGAGCTTGTTGACCGCGGGGATCAGCGACGACGAGGCGCAGGCCCGCGCGACCTCCTCGATGACGATCGCGGTGGCCAGCGCGTCCGCGCCGGCGCCTCCGTACTCGACCGGGATGTGGGGGGCGTGGAAGTCGCCGGCCCGCAGCGCGTCGTAGGAGGCCTGCGGGAACTCGCTGTTCTCGTCGGCGGCGGCCGCGTTGGGTGCGACCTTGCCGTCACACACCGCACGAACGGCCTCACGAATCGCGACGTGCTCCTCGGGCAGCTGGAACGCCTCGAACACGACAACCCCCTCGTCACAACGGACCTGAGCAGGCGTTCAGGAGCCTGCGAGGGTGAGCATACCGGCGAGTAACGAAGGAGCCGGAAGCGCACCGGCCGGCGAGGGACTATCCTCGCCGAAGCAACGTCGGCCAGACCCGGTCCAATACGCCACAAGTGTCCGTTCTTTCGGGTGTTTGCGGGAAATTGTGTGGGGAAAGCGGGCAGGTTGGCGGCGCAGACCTCGATCGAGCGGAGACAAGGCGTGACCATCGCGTACCCGAGCACCCCACCCGTCGTAGTGGCGCCGTCCGGGGCGGCCCGGCCCCGGCTCACCTTCCTCGGCACCGGCTACCTTGGCGCGACCTACGCCATCTGCTTCGCGGAGCTCGGGTACGAGGTGCTGGGCTTCGACATCGACGAGGCCAAGATCGCGAAGCTGGCCGGCGGCGACGTGCCGTTCCACGAGCCCGGCCTCGACGAGCTGCTGCGCAAGAACCTCTCGGCCGGCCGCCTGCGGTTCACGACCTCCTACGAGGATGTCGCCGAGTTCGGCGACATCCACTTCATCTGCGTGGGCACCCCGCAGCGCCCCGACGGCATGGCCGCCGACCTCTCGCACGTCGAGAGCGCCGTCTCCAACCTGGCGCCGCACCTGACCCGCAAGGCCCTCATCGTGGGCAAGTCGACCGTCCCGGTGGGCACCGCCGAGTGGATCGAGAACCTGGTCGGCCGCCACGCGGCCGAGGACCTCGGCATCGAGGTCGCCTGGAGCCCCGAGTTCCTCCAGGAGGGCGTCGCCGTCGAGGACGTGCTGCGCCCCAACCGGGTCATCTTCGGCGTCAAGTCCGACTGGGCCACCGGCATGCTGTACTCGGCCCACAAGGGCGTCTTCGACCTGGCCCTCACCGAGGACCGCGAGGTCCCGGTCGTCGTCACCGACTTCGCCACCGCGGAGCTGGTCAAGGTCGCCGCCAACGCCTTCCTCGCCACCAAGATCTCGTTCATCAACGCGATGGCGGAGGTCTGCGAGGCCGCCGGCGCCGACGTCACGCAGCTGGCCCGCTCGATCGGCTACGACGCCCGCATCGGCAACAAGTTCCTCCGGGCCGGCGTCGGCTTCGGCGGCGGCTGCCTGCCGAAGGACATCCGCGCGTTCCAGGCCCGTGCCCAGGAGCTCGGCGTCGGCGAGGCGCTGCGGTTCCTGCACGAGGTCGACCTGATCAACCAGCGCCGCCGCCAGAAGATCGTCCAGCTCTCCGCCGAGCTGCTCGGCCGGCAGTACGGGCCGGCCGGCCCGGACCTGGCCGGCACCCGGATCACCGTGCTGGGCGCCACCTTCAAGCCCAACTCCGACGACGTGCGCGACTCGCCGGCCCTGTCGGTGGTGCGCAAGCTGTCCCGCTCCGGCGCCGACGTCACCGTCTACGACCCGGAGGGCATGGACAACGCCCGCACCGACGTGGCCGACGTCACCTATGCCAAGACCCTCAACGACGCCGTCACCGGCGCCGACCTGGTCTGCGTGCTGACGGAGTGGGAGGAGTTCCGCAACACGGACCCCAACACGCTCAGCCCGCTCGTCACGGCCAAGAAGGTCATCGACGGCCGCAACTGCCTCGACCCGGCGGTCTGGGTGGCGGCCGGCTGGGAGTACCGGGGCATGGGCCGCCCGGTCGTGAGCTGAGTCCGGCCCTCGATCTGCCTGGAAACTCCCGAACGAGCGGTTCGCTTTCGTCGATCGGCGAAACAAGGCATTCTTCCCAGTAAGGCGTGAACGACCCGGGGTGACCGCGCGCAGCGGCCGCCCCGGTCGTGACCCGGGGGAGGAGTGGCGTGGACACGTATCCGTGCCCGGCGTGCGGTGGCCCCGCCACCGAGGCCGGCTGCCGCAACTGCGGCCGCCCGCACGACCCCGACGCGGCGAACCTCGCCATGCTCCAGCGGATGGTGGCCTCGCTGGAGCAGAAGAAGCGCGACCTGACGGACGACACCAAGGCCCTGCGCGTCCAGCTCGCCCACGCCTCCGCCCAGCGCGACAGCCTGCGCCGCAAGGTCCGGGCGCAGATGGACGCCGAGCAGGCCGCCAAGCCCCGCCGCCTGCCGCTGCTGCGCAAGACGCCGCCGGTGGAGAGCGCGCCGCCGGCCGTCTACCAGACGCCGGGTGAGCAGCAGCGGTACTCGCCCCGCGCCCCGCACGCGGTGGAGAGCGGCCACGCGAGCGACACGCCGACCGGCGCCGGGGGCCACCCGCCGGTCCTGGCCCCGGAGCGGCCCCGCATCGCGCCGCTGCCGCAGCAGCTGCGCCGCCGCGGCGGGGACGACGGCGACGGCCCGTCCGCCGACAAGCCCGAGGCCACCCAGTCGAGCATGCAGGCGTCGGTGCTGGCCCTCGGCGGCCTGCTGCTCGCCGGCGCCGCGATCGTCCTGACCGTCGACGCGTTCGGCACGATCGGCACCGTCGGCCGGGTCGTGTCGCTGGCCCTCATCACCGCGGTCGCGCTCGCCCTGCCGCTCGTGCTCGTCCGCCGCGGCCTCAGCGCCACGGCCGAGACGGTCGCGTCGGTCGCGCTGCTGCTCGTGCTGCTCGACGGGTACGTGGTGCGCTCCGAGAAGCTGCTCGGGGCGGACCGGATCGAGTTCAGCGTCTACCTCGGCATCGTGTGCCTCGCCACGGCCGGCGTCGCCGCCGTGTACAGCATGCAGAGCCACCTCATCGCCTCGCGGTACGCCACCCTCATCGCCCTGCAACCGGTGCTGCCGCTCCTCGCGTCGGACGCCATCAAGGGCCCGACCGGCCTCTCGCTGGCGCTGTCGGGCGTGGCCCTCATCGACCTGGCGTTCGCGGTGGCGTTGAAGCAGTCGGTACAGCGACGCCTCGACGCCCACCAGGACGACGCCGCCGCCGAGGACGAGCCGGCGCACACCGGCCGGACCAACCGCATCGCCGACGCCCTCATGCGCGACATGGCCTGGGCTCTGTTCGCCCTCGCGTTCGCGGTCGCGCTCGGCGCCGCGCTCGTCGCGCTCGTGACCACCGACGCGCTGCCGGAGACCGTCCGGGCCGCGGGCGTCACGCTGCTCGCCGCCGCGGTCGGCGTCGCCGGCTCGCTGTCGTGGCGCCGCGGCGGCGTGCCGGACCTCGCCGCCGGCATCGCCACCGTGGCCGTCGTCGCGGCGGTCGCCCGCGTCGGCGCGGTCGCGTTCCCCGGCCTGACGCTGCTGTTCCTGGCCGTCGCCGTGGCGGTCGCCGCGATCGGGGTGGCGGCGATGCCGGCCGACGCCCGCCGCGGTCCGCGCAGCGCGGTCTCGGTCGCCGCCGTCGTCGGCGGGCTGCTGCTCGCGGCGAACATGGCGGCGGGCGTCGTGGCCACGCTGCGGGCGGTGCGGCCGGTCTGGGCGGCCGTCGAGGAGGACTACCGGACCCGGGTCGACCTCGCCGTCGGCCCCAACGGCTGGCAGTACGTCCTGGCCGCGCTCCTGCTCACCGGCGCCGGTGTGCTGGTGCTGCGCGCGGACGTGGCCCTGCGCACCGACGTCGCGGTCGTCGGCGCGGCCGTCACCGTGCTCGTCGCGCCCGCCGCGCTCGGGCTGAGCTGGCTGGCCGTCCCCACGCTCGCGGTCTCCGGCGCCGTCGCGGCCGGGGCCTACTCGCTGCGGGTGCGCGCCACCCGCACCGCCTGGATCCTCCTCGGCGCGGCGCTGGTCCTCGGCCTGTACGCGGCCGCGGCCAGCCTGGCCCGCCCGGCGGCCACCACGATCACGCTGCTCACCATCGCCGTCGCCGGTACCGCGATCGCCGTCCTGCCCCGGCTGAACAACCCGGAGGGCGTGCAGCCGACCCGGGTCGGCCGCATCGTCTCCGACGCCGCCGCCGGCGGCGCGCTCTTCGCGTTCCCGGGCGCGGCGGCCTCCGGCGCCGCCATCGTCTTCGGCGACCTCGCGGGCGGCGCCACCGTCGTGCTGGTGCTGAGCTACCTCGCCCTCGCCGTCACGCTCGGGTTCGCCGCCATCACCCAGGTGGCCCGGGGCGAGCAGAGCCCGCCGCTGCTCGTCGGCGCCACCGCCGGCGCGGTCGCGGTCGCCATCGCGGCCGTCGTCGTGAACGGCGCGACGACCATCGACCTCGTCATCGGCGTTCTGATGCTGATCGCGGCCGGCATGCTGTGGGCGGCGCCGCGCATGGACGACCGGCAGACCTTCGGCATGGAGTTCACCGGCGCCGACGCGGCCGCGGCCGCCGTGACGATCGCGGCCATCGGCGCCGTCGCCCGCGCCGTCTCCCTCGCCGCCACCGGCATCGAGGTCGTCACCCTCGCCCTGCTCGTCTTCGCCGTCGCGGTCGCCTCCCGGTCGCTGCCCGCGGGCTGGCGCCGCGGCCCGGTCGCCGGCGCCGCCGCGGTCGGGCTCGGCACCGGCATCTACGCCGGCGCCCTGTCGGTCGTCGGCGCGATCGGCGTCATCCGCGCGGCCGGCCCGCCGTGGCAGGCGAAGCTCGGCGCAGAGTGGCTGGCCACCGCCACCGACCTGTCCTCGTTCGGCTGGCAGGTGCCGATCGCGCTGCTCCTGCTGGCCGGGGCGGCCGCGATCGCGCTGCCGCAGCCGTTCGGCGACGACACGGCCGCGGCCGCCGTGGCCCTGGCGGCGCTCGGCGCCCCGGTCGGGCTCGGGCTGGGCTGGCAGGCGCCGATGGTGCTCGGCTGGCTCGCGGCCACCGGCATCGCGGCCTGGGCGAGCTTCGCGCGCAGCTGGCGGGGCGCCACCACGCGGCTGGGGGCGGCGCTGGTGGCCGGCCTGTTCGCGGCCGGCGCGAGCCTCGTGCGGCCCGGCGCCACCGCCGGCACCCTCGCGGCCCTCGGAGTGAGCGCCGCCCTCATCGCGGTCCTGGCCCGGGTGGTCGCGCAGCGCCGCGGCGACACCGCCGACGACGGCCCGCTCACCCTGGTCGGCGGCACCGCGGTGGCCGGCGCGCTGGTCGCCTTCGCGGGCGCGGCCGCGGCCATGGTCGGCGGCCTGTACCCCGACCGGACCAGCACGATCCTCATCGCCGGCCTGGCGACCAGCGCCGTCGGCCTGGCCGCCGCCGCGGCCGGGGCCCAGCAGGCGCCGGGCTACCTGCCGTACGTCACCACCGGCGTCGCCGTCTCCGCGACCGCGACCGCCCTGGCCGCCCTCGTCGCGCAGCGCGACGGCGCGATCGTCTACGCCGCCGCGGCGGCCCTGCTCGGCGTGCTCGCCGAGCTGCTGCGGGCGACCCGGTACGAGCCCGGCGACGAGTACGAGCCGACCCGCAGGTTCCGGCCCGACCGCGAGGGCGCGTTCTCCGGGCGCTGGCAGCAGCGGCGGACGCCGCGCAACTTCGCGCTCGGCGTGGCCATGGCCGCCGGTGTGCCGGCCGCCATCGTGGTGGTCTTCATCGCGCCCGCGGTCCTGGCCGCGCTCGCCGGCCCGTACCGCTGGATCATCCACCCCTGGACCGGCACCCCCGCGACCGCGTCCGACCTGGGCGACCTGGCCCGCTACGCGGGCAACAACACCCACGTCCTGGGCGCGTTCCTGCTCACCGTCGCCGGCGCGCTCATGGCGGTCGGGCTCGGCGGCAGCGGCCAGGCCGTCGCCAACCGCGCGGTCGCCATCGTCCTGCCGAGCGCGGCGCTCACCCTGCTCATCGCCCCCGCCGCGTTGCACGCGCCGTGGCCGGTGCAGCCCACGCTGGCCCTGCTGGTGGCCACGATCGCCGGCCTCGGCCTGGCGCTCACCGTGCCCCCCGACCCGGGCGGCCCGGACGCCACCCTGATGCTCAACGCCCGCCGGCTGGTGTTCGCGATCGCGGTCCTGGCGGCCGGCGCGGGCGGCGCGGGCAGCCTCGCGACCCGCTCGCAGACCCTGACCTGGCTGGCCGGCTCCGTCGTGGTCGGCGCGATCGCCGGCATCTGGGGCCGCACCGCCAACGGCCGCATGCTCGGCTGGCACGTCGCCGCGTCGACCGCGCAGGGCTTCGCGCTGGCCGCCGGCCTGGCGTCCGGCCTGAGCCTCAAGCAGTGCGCGTTCCCGCTGCTCATCATGGCGACGCTGCTGCTGGTGCTGGGCGCCGCGCTGCCCCGCCTGCGGCCCACCCCGACCATCACCCGCGAGGCGATGACGATCGAGGCCGCCGGCTACTCCGGCGCCGTCATCGCCGTGCTGCTCACGCTCGGCTCGCCGGCCCACACCGCGGCCGCCCTGACCGCGTTCGGCGCGATCCTGGGCCTGTCCGCGGCCCGGAAGGGGCGCAGCGGCCGGCAGCGCACGATCCTCGTCATCGCCGCGTCGATCGCCGAGCTGCTCGCGATCTGGCTGCTGCTGGTGACCGTCAAGGTCGCCCTCCCCGAGGCGTACACGCTGCCGTTCGCCGCCCTGGCCCTGATCACCGGCCTGATCGAGATCCGCAACCGCCCGGAGCTCGGCAGCTGGCTCGCCTACGGCCCGGCCCTCGTCGCCGGCTTCGCGCCCAGCCTGGTGATCGCGGTCGTCGACACCGAGTCGCCCGAACTGCGCCGCGTGCTGCTGATCCTGGCCGCGGTGATCACGGTCGCCATCGGCGCCGTCCGCCGCCAGAAGGCCCCGGTCGCGGTGGGCGCCGCGGTGACGGTCATCGCGACCATCAACGAGCTGGTGCGCATCGACCTGCCGTGGTGGATGCAGCTCCTGCTGTACACCGGGACGGGCGTCCTGCTGATCAGCCTCGGCGCGACGTACGAGCAGCGCCGGCGCCTGGACCGCCTGCGCGGCGCCTACCGCGACATGCGCTGACCCGCCCCGGCCGCCCGGCTCCCATGATCAAGGGAAACATTTGGCTGTCATGGCAGCCAGAACTCTCCCTTGATCATGGCGCGGGGTGCGAGCCTCCCCGGAAGGGGGCTTGAAGTCCTGGTAACCGGCGAGTAACACTGGCGCAATGATTTCTGCACCCAGCGTGCACAAAAGGTGCTGATCCGGTGGACACCCGCCAGATCCGGTACTTCCTGGCCGTCGTCGACCACGGTGGCTTCGGGAGGGCCGCCGCCGCGCTCGACGTCGCCCAGCCCACCCTCTCCCAGTCCGTCAAGAGCCTCGAGCGCGACCTCGGCGCCGGGCTGTTCCACCGGGCCGCGCACGGCGTGGTCCTCACCGCCGCCGGCCGCGCCTTCCTCGCCCCGGCGCGGCAGCTCATGCGCGGCGTCGCGCTGGTGGTCGAGCGGGACACCGTGGACCTGGTCGCGCCCGCGCCCCTGGGCGCCCACCCGGGCGCCAGGCTGGCCGGGACGTTCGCCCGCGAGCGACCAGGGGTACGCGTCAATCTCGACCTCGCCGGCGACGACGAGATCCCGCAGCGGATCCGCGACGGCGCCAGCGAGGTCGGCCTGGTGTACCTCCCCGCCGCCCGCCCCGGCCTGACCGAGGTGGGGCTGGGCGTGCACGAGCTGGTGCTCGCGTACCCGCCGAAGACCACGCCGCCGCCGCGGATCCAGCTCAGGACGCTGCACGGGGCCACCCTCCTCGGCGTGCCCGAGGGCAGCACGCCGAGGCTGCTGGTGGAGGCCGCCCTGCGCGCGGCCGGCGTGCGGACCCGGGTCGCCATCGAGGCGGGCCGCCGCGACCTGCTCGTCGAGCTGGTGCTCGCGGGGGCCGGCCCCGCCTTCCTCACCGACGCCGCCGCCCCGGCCGCTTCCGCGCGCGGCGCCGTCGTGCGCCGGCTCGACCCGCCCCTGCGCCTGCCGTACGGGCTCGTGCACCGCACCGCCGAACTGTCCACCGCCGCCGCCGCATTCGTGGAGCACGCGTTACGCAGCTAGATCGGGCCCAGAGCCGACGGGCCCGACCACAATCAGCAGAAGTGGAGACCGCCTTGGACCTGCGCCGTCTCGAGCACTTCCTGGCCGTCGCCGACCACGGCACCGTGACGGCCGCCGCGCTCGCCCTGCACGTCGCCCAGCCCGCGCTGTCGCAGTCGATCAAGAGCCTCGAACGCGACCTCGGCGTCGAGCTGTTCGAGCGCCGCGGGCGGCGCCTCGCGCTGACCCCCGACGGCAAGGCGCTGCTGGACCCGGCCCGGCGGGTGCTGGCCGACCTGGCCGCGGCCCGGGCGGCGGTGGCCGGCGTGATCGGGCTGAGCGCCGGCCGGCTCGACGTCGCCGTGCACGACGGCCTCGCCGCGGGTCTCGCGGGCCCGCTGGCCGCGTTCCACCGCCGCCACTCCGCGGTCCCGGTCCGTGTGCACACGGGCCGCGACGAGGACGAGATCGTGCGGTACGTCGTGGATGGAAGATGTGAGCTCGGCATCGGCTATCTGCCGGTGCGCCACCCCGGGCTGGCCGTCCGCGAGCTGGGCACGCAGGAGCTGCTGCTGGCGCTGCCGCCCGGGGTGGCGGAGGCGGACGAGCCCCAGGTGCGCTGTGGTCATCCCGACGCTGTGGTACCGCTCGTGCTGGCCGGCGGCGGCCCCACGCTCGTCTCCGCCCGCCAGGCGGTCGCGGCCGAGCGGGGCGGCGCGACGATCCGCAAGGACCACATGCGGCCGTTCGGCCTGCTGCACCGCCCGGGCCAGCTGTCCCCGGCGGCCCGCCGACTCACACGGATCATCTATGGGCCCGATGGAATTCGGTCTTTGTCATCCTGAGGACAGCGCATTGTGATCGACCCGTGGCGAACGAGCGATCCAACCGGAAGTGGTACGCGCTGCTGTCCGTGCCCACCGTAGCGCCGCTGCTGGTGCCCCTGTACAACCGGGCCGACCCAACCCTGTGGGGCGTGCCGTTCTTCTACTGGTACCAGCTCGCGTGCGCGGTGCTGGCCATCGTCGTCATCTCCGTCGTCTACCTGGCGACCCGCAAGCCCGACGTGTGGCAGGTGCGCCGATGAGCGGCCGCGACGTCGAGATCGGCGTCTTCGCCGTGCTCATGGGCGCGATGATGCTGCTCGGGTTCGGCGCCGCCCGCTGGCGCCGGCCACACAGCATCCACAGCCTGGAGGAGTGGGGCGTCGGCGGCCGGGCCTTCGGCAACTGGACGACGTGGTTCCTGCTCGGCGGGAGCATGTACACCGCCTACACGTTCGTCGCCGTGCCCGCGCTGACCTACGGCGCCGGCGCGGTGGGGTTCTTCGCGGTACCGTTCGCGATCGCCACCACCCCGGTGGCGTTCGTGCTCAGCGCGCGCGCCTGGTCGGTGTCGCACCGGCACGGCTTCGTGACGCCGGGCGAGTTCGCCGGGGCCCGCTTCGGCTCGCCCGGGCTGGCCGCGCTGGTGGCGATCACCGGCATCGTGGCGACCATGCCGTACGTGGCGGTGCAGCTGCTCGCGCTGCAGGCCGTGTTCAAGGTGCTCGGCGTCAGCGGGGAGTGGCCGCTGCTCGTGGCGGTCGGGCTGGTCTCGGTGAGCACGTTCCGCTCCGGCCTGCGGGCGCCCGCGCTGCTGTCGATCGCCAAGGACGTGCTGCTCGTCTGGGTGGTCGTCTCCGGCGTCCTGATCGTGGCGATGTCCGGCGGCTGGGGCCCCACGTTCCAGCGGATGGCGGACCGGTTCGCGGCCACGCCGTCGCCGGCCGACGGGCTGCTGCTCGGCGGGCCCGCGCAGGTGGGCTACCTGACGATGATCATCGGTTCGGCGCTGTCGATGTTCGCCTACCCGCACGCCGTGGTGGCCATGATCGCCGCCAAGGACCGGGCCACCGTCCAGCGCAACACGGCGGCGCTGCCCGTCTACTGCCTCGCGCTGGGCCTCATGGGCATGCTCGGCTACTTCGCCGCCGCCCACGGCGTGGTGCCGATCGGCGGCGACCTCAACACCGTCACGCCGCTGATGTTCCGCGACCTGTTCCCGTCCTGGTCGGCCGGCATCGCCTACGCGACCCTCGGCGTGGCCGCGCTCATCCCGGCGGCCGTCATGTCGATCGCCGCCGCCAACGCGTTCACCCGGTCGATCTACAAGCAGTACCTCAAGCCGTCGGCCAGCCCGTCCGACGAGGCCTGGGTGAGCCGCTGGGCGTCGCTCGCGGTCAAGTTCGGCGCGGTCGCCTGCATCCTGCTGCTCGACCCGGCGTACTCCGCCGAGCTCCAGCTCATCGGCGGCGTCATCATCCTGCAGACCGCGCCGGCCGTCGTCTTCGGCCTCACCACCGGCTGGTTCCACCGCCGGGCGCTCGTCGCCGGGCTGCTGGCCGGGCTGGCGGCCGGGGTGGCGCTGCTGTGGGACATCCCGCAGCTGTCCCCGACCGGCCAGGTCGTGAAGGCGCACTTCGGCGGGTCCAGCTGGCCCCTCGGCGACTCCGGGATCACGGTGTACGCCGGGATCCTCGCGCTGCTGGTGAACATCCTCGTCACCGTGGGGGGCACCGTCCTGCTGCGGCTGGCGAACGTGCCCGGCGGCCGGGACCGCACCCAGCCCGAGGACTACCAGGCCGACGTCGACGACCCGATGGTCAAGCGGCTCGACGCCCTGCTCGACGGCCTCCCGCAGGGCGCCCACACGGCCCGCGGCCCGCGCTGACGAACGACTGCAGCGGGCCGCTCCTGCGAACGGCCCGCTGCGTCACGCCGCCTGGCTCACCGGCCCTGCAGCGACTTCACGTTGTCGCCGAAGGTCCAGCTCTTCGAGCCGTCCCAGTTGATCGACCAGGTCATCAGGCCCTTCAGCTGGCCGTTGAAGGAGTTGTACCCCTGGCTGACCAGCGACGGCGACATGTACCCGCCACCGGCGCCGCTCTGCGCGGGCAGGCCGGGGACCTGCTTGTCGTAGGGCACCCGGATCGTCGTGCCCTGGATGACCAGGCCCGTGTTGAGGCACTGGGTCTGGACCGTGAAGCCCTGGACGGTGCCGGCCGAGTACGAGTCACCCGCGCAGCCGTACATGCTGCCGTTGTAGTACTGCATGTTCAGCCACCAGAGCCGCCCATTGTCGGCGTACTTCTTGACGATCGGCAGGTACGAGCCCCAGATCGAGCCGTAGGTGACGCTGCCACCGGTGACGTAGGCCGTCTCCGGCGCCATCGTGAGCCCGAAGTTCGACGGCATCTGGGCGAGCACGCCGTCGATGATGCGGATCAGGTTCGCCTGCGACGTCGACAGCGTGTTGATGTTGCCCGACCCGGTCAGCCCGGTCTCGATGTCGATGTCGATGCCGTCGAAGTTGTTCGCCTTGAGGATCGGCACGATCGTGGCGACGAACCGGTCCGCGACGGTGCTGGAGCTCAGGTCGATGCCCGCGGCCGCGCCGCCGATCGACATCAGCAGCGTGAGCCCGTTGGCCTTGGCCTGGCACATCTCGGCGGGCGTCGGCACCTTCACGCCGGCGTCCATGCCGTTCTCCCACAGCACGGTGCCGTCGGAGCGGATGACCGGGAACGCCAGGTTGACGACGTTGTACCCGTGCTGCGCGATGCGCGAGTCGGTGATCGGGATCCAGCCGAGACCCGGGTGCACGCCGTTCGAGGCGCCGTCCCAGTTCTCCCAGTACCCCTGGAGCACCTTCCCGGCCGGCCGCGACTTCACGCCGCAGGTCCCGCCGGTCGGCGAGGTGCTCGGCGAGCTGGACGGGCTACGGCTCGGGCTGGCGGACGGGCTCCGGCTCGGGCTCGCGCTGGCGGACGGCGAGGTGGTCCGGGACGGCGACGGCGACGGTGACGACGTCCCGCCGGTGCAGGTGCCGAGGTCCTTCCACAGCGACGGCGTGGCCGCCGGGTTCCACCCGGCCCCGACGTACGCGGTGTGCGTGACGAGCGCCTGGTAGGTGTGCCCGCTGTAGGTCACCTGGGTGCCCGCCGTGTACGTGTTCCCTTCCGCCCAGGTCGGTGCCGTGCAGGCTGCCGCGGCGGCGCTGCTGACGGCCTGCGCCTGGATGGTGGGCACGAGAACCAGCGCCGTCACGACGGTCAACGCGGCCCCGGCCACCAGTGCGAATGTGCGACGCCGAGATCTCATGGGACCCCCAACACATCGATGGATCGATGGTTCGGGACGTTATCAGTTAACACTATTAAATGTAAGGGTCACCAACCTTAAACCGCGCTGAGCCGCCTCGGGCGCGGCTGTTCCTCCCTTCACGCTGCATGCGAAACGCCGCCCGGGTCGGTGGTCGACTCGGGCGGCGCTCGTTCGGTGCTCGGATCAGGTGCGGTTGGAGGGCGGGGCCGACCAGGGCGAGGCGGGCGGGTTCTCGCGGCCGGGCGGGTCGGCGTCCGGCTCCCCGGTCGCCTTGTCACCAGCGTCGCCACCAGCCTGGCCACCGGCCTCGCCGGCGGCCCGCTCGGCGGCCAGGCGGTCGAGCTCGGTCTGGGCGCCGGCCCGCCGCTCGGCCTCGCCACGGGCGAAGGCGGCCCGCCGCTCGGCCTGCTCCTGGGTACTGGGCCCGAGCCGCGTGGTGGCGTCGGGGTCGATGCCGGCCGGCGGGAAGCCGAGCTTGGCCGTGGCGTCCGGGTCCGGCGTACCACCGAGCCGGGTCGTGGGCTCGTCCCCCGCCGGTACCACCGCGAACTGCCCCGTGTCACTCGGCGCCGCATGCCGCGGCCGCGGGGTGGCCGGCGACTGGTGCCCCGGATGGAACGCCTCGGTCTCCTCCTCGGCACCGACCCGCTTCACGGGGGTGAACCCGTCGAACGACGGCCCGTCGAGGATCGAGCTCTCCGCCGGCACACTCTCCCGAGCGGCCCGCGAGGGCAGCCCGGCCGCGGTCGTGGCACCGGTCGCCTCGTCGTCACCGCCCCGACCGGGGGCACCGCCGCCGCTGAGGCCGCTCGGCGCGCCGGGGCCGCTGGATGCGCCGACGGCCTGCCCGATCACCTGCGTGGCCTCGTCACCGTTGCCCTGTGTGGCCGACCGGCTGTACCCGGTAGCCACCGGAGGCGGCGACCCGGCCGCCGCCCCGGAAGGCCCGGACCCGCCGGGCCCCGAGCCACCGGAGGCGACGACGGGCGGCGGCGCAACAGACGGTGCAGTGACGGGCGGCGGCGCAACGGGCGGCGCGGAGACCACCGGTGCCGTGACGGCCGGTGCTGTGACGGGCGGTGCCGTGACGGGCGGTGCCGTGACGGGCGGTGCCGTGACGGGCGGTGCCGTGACGGGCG
>NZ_JBEXCY010000235.1:13909-17054 GCF_040605515.1 Dactylosporangium sp. NPDC005572
CGGTGCCGACACAGCGGGCATCGACACAGTGGGCGGCGAGACGGGCGGGGCGGACACCGGAGGAGCCGTCACGGGAGGAGCGGTCACGGGAGGAGCGGTCACGGGAGGAGCCGTCACGGGAGGAGCGGTCACGGGAGGAGCCGTCACGGGAGGAGCCGTCACGGGAGGAGCGGTCACCGGAGGAGCCGTCACCGGGGGAGTCGCGACCGGGGGAGTCGGCACGGGAGGTGTCGAGACCGGCGCGGCGCCGGCCGGGCCGGAGGTGCCGAGGGCCGCGAGCCGGGCATCGATGGACGGACGCCCACCGGCCGGCGGCTGCGACCCGGGGGCCACAGGGGCCGCGGGCGGGTTGCCGGCGGCGGGCCCGGCGAGGTTCTGGGTCAGCCCGTCGTACCCGCCGGGACGCTTCGCCTCCCCGACCGCCTCAGGAGTCAGCCACGCCGGCTCGCCCACCGGCCCGGCCGGCCCCGCCGGCGGCGCAGACGCGGGACCACCCGGAACCGGCGGCGCGGAGGTCGGCGCCGCGAACGACGGAGGAGCCGACGTCGGCGGCGCGAACGACGGACCGGCCGCACCCGGGGACGCCGGAGGCAGGACAGGCGCCGGAGGCATCCCGGGCCGAGCCGGCGGGAACGGGCCGGGCTTGCCGCCCGGCGCCCCGGCCGGCCCCGGCACGGCTGCCGGTGACCCGGAAACCCCGGGCGCCGCGGGCGGCGGGAACGACCCCGGAGGCGGCCCGGAGACGCCGGGCGGCGGGAACGACCCGGGCGGCGGGAACGACCCGGGAGCCGATCCGGCCGGCGGCGGGAAGGAAGCCGGCGGCCCTGACACGGCCGGCGAGAACGAGGCCGGCGGCGCCGACACGGCGGGCGGGAACGGCGGCTGAGCGGCCGGCGGGAACGACCCGGGCGGCGACCCGGCCGGCGGGAACGGCGGCTGAGCGGCCGGCGGGAACGACCCGGCCGGCGACCCGGCCGGCGGCCCGGAGACGACAGGCGGCGGGAACGACCCGGGAGCCGATCCGGCCGGCGGCGGGAAGGAGGCCGGCGGCCCCGACACGGCCGGCGAGAACGAGGCCGGCGGCGCCGACACGGCCGGCGGGAACGAAGGCTGGGCGGCCGGCGGGGCCGATGACACCGGCGGCTGGAACGACCTGGGCGCGGCCGGCGGCGGCGCCGAGGAGGCCGACGGAACGTACGGCGGCGGCGCCGACACGGGCTGCGTCTCGTCGGTAGGCCGGCCCGGGTAGGCACCCGGCGGGCCCAGGATCGCCGTGGCACCGAGGCCGGCCGGCGCCGCGGGCAGGACCGAGGTCGCCGCAGCCGCGCCCGCGGGGAACTCGGCCGTCTGGTTCGGCGGACCGTAGGGCGGGCGGGCGGCCACCGGCGGGGTGGACTTCGGGCCCTGGCCCAGCCGGTACTCGTGGACGTCGACCGGCGTGCCCGGCTCAGTCGGCGGCAGGGCCACGACCTGGGGCCACGGGCGCCAGCGCTTCACGCTCGCCGCGGCGACCAGCAGGGCGAAGCCGAGCACCGCCGTGGTGCCGTTGGCGATCGGCAGGCGGAGGTCGACCTTGAGTCCGGCGAGGTCCAGGTCGTCCGGCAGGCTGGTCATCGTCGACAGCGGGTCGATGAACAGGCTCACGTACGTGCCGATGAGGGCCAGGCCGGCGACGATCGGGCCGACCGGGGAGATGCGGAGGGTGGCGATGAGGCCGATGATCAGGCCCGCGCCGACCAGGTAGGCGGCCGGGACCAGCAGGTCGACCGAGTCGAACGCGCCGCTGGCGACCCACTTTGCCACTGTTTCCGTGGATTTCTGCTGCCCGATGGCGATCAGCAGCCACGCGATCGGGGCGATCAGCATCCCCGCGATCAGGCTTCCCACGTGTCGCATGGCTCGCACCGTACCGTTTTTGTCATGACCGAGCACACCGGCCGATCGCCCAGCCGTCCGACCAGTTACTCGCGGGTCACGCTGAGCCGGATCATGACCGCCGTCGACGTGAACCTCTACGGGACGGTGCACGGCGGCGTCATCATGAAGTTCGTCGACGACGTCGCCGGCGCGGCCGCCGCCCGGCACAGCGGCGGGACGGCGGTGACCGCCTCGATCGACGAGATCGTCTTCCTGGAGCCGTTGCGGGTCGGTGCTCTCGTGCACGCGTTCGCGCAGGTCAACTGGACCGGCCACAGCTCGATGGAGGTCGGCGTGCGGCTGGTGGCGGAGCGCTGGGACGAGGTGGCCGAGGGCGCCCCGGTGGTGGTCGCGACGGCGTATCTCGTGTTCGTCGCCGTCGACGCCGAGGGCAAGCCGCGCCGGGTCCCGGCGGTGGTCCCGGACTCGCCGGAGAACGAGGGCCGGTGGCGGGAGGCGGAAATCCGACGCGAGCACCGTCTCGCCCGCCGGGAAGCGATCCAGGCCCATCGAATGGAGCGGAACTAGGGGAACACGGCGCCGCGCATCGGACAAGAAGAGGTGTGGACCCGGAAGGCAACCTCTTGATCGCGGACGGCTTCACGGCCCTCTACGACCGCCACGCCCGAGCGCTGTACCGCTACTGCGCGCGGCGGGTCGGGCCGGACCTCGCCGAGGACGCGGTGGCGCAGACGTTCCTGATCGCCTTCGAGCGGCGGCACGTCATCGAGCACGGCACCGCCGATCCGCTGCCCTGGCTGTACGGCATCGCCACCAACGTCCTGCTCCGCCATCGCCGCGACGAGGTGCGCGGCTACCGGGCGCTGGCCCGGACCGGGGCGGACCCGTTGCTGGTGCCGCTGGCGGCGGACAGTCACGAGGCGCGCACGGACGATCGCGTGGTCGCACGGCAGCGGGCGCGGCTCATCGCGCGGGTGCTCGCCAAACTGCCGGCCCGCCAGCGTGACGTCCTGCTGCTGTTCGCGATCGCGGAGCTGTCGTATGCGGAGATCGCCGCGGCGCTCGACCTGCCCACCGGCACGGTTCAGTCGGCGCTGCACCGGGCCCGCACCAAGTTGCGCAAGGCGCTGGAGGACCTGGAGCGATGATGGACGACAGAGATATCGAGGCGCTGCGGGAGTTCCGCGGCGAACTGGACGAGCCGCGCGACGGGCAGAAGGTCGTGGCCTACGTCGGCTCGGCCGCCGCGCTGCGCGACTTCGGCGTG
>NZ_JBEXCY010000236.1:0-16751 GCF_040605515.1 Dactylosporangium sp. NPDC005572
CGACACCCCCTACCGCCAACGCCACCAACACAACCTGATCACCCAGCTCGAACGCATCACCGGCCAGAAGGTCACCCTCACCCCCAGACCCGAACTCGCCGCCGCCTGACCCACCAAGCCCACCAGGACTCCGCCCTGGTGCTGCCGCCTGCCCACGCACTGACCATTTTCGAGTCAGCCGCGATCGGCGCTTGTGGGCAGTTCCGCTGGGGATGCCCGGGTCGGGCGATGGGACGGTGGCAGCGCTCGCGTTGATGGTCACTGTCGCGGTGTGGTCTCACCGTCGAGGCGTCGACCAGGTTGGGCGCCTCGACCTGGTCGGCGAGGCTCCAGCCAGTTCTGCCGCAACAATTCGCCGTAGCGGCGGCTGCACGAGCAGCGTCGTCAACGCCAAGGAAGCGGTCGCCATTGTCGATCACCGTCCCAACGAGAGCTGTGTCGCCGCTGTGCCCGGGCGCGGAGCCGTTGGTCGCCGCAGCTACGACATGGCTACCTGCGGGTGCTCGAGCGTGCGGTACGACCTGGTCGCGGCGACGAACGTCACCTTCGGTCGCGCCGAACAGCGGCCTATCGCTGCTTGAGGCAGATCACGATGCCCTTGCTGTCCTTCTGGCTGCGCCAGTAGTCATGCGTCGCCTCCGGCCACTGGCTGCAGACGCTCTCGATCGACTCCGCGTCCGTCTCGCTGCGGTCCTCGACCCTGCCGAGCACCGTGTAGACCGCGTCGGGGGAAGTGCAGTCGACGATCTCCATCTCGTCCGCCGTGGTGCCCTTCAGACAGTCGCCGGCATCGGCCTTCACCGGCTCGTTGTGATTGACGAACCAGAGGACGGCAAAGGCGACGACGAGCCCGGCCAGCAGCAGGAAGAACCTGCGGCGCTGACGACGCTTGTCGGCCGGTGACAGCACGGAAGCGGGTTGGAAGATCACCATGAACGAATACCGCCAACCCATGCACGTTCGCAACTGTCCGTTCCGCGCTTCAGGCTGGACCGCATACGCCAGCGCCGAGAACTCGCTGCTGAACAGTTCGTTGCCGAGGTCGAAGTCCGCCAACTGGTGTCGGACCACCGCAGCATCCCGGCAGCGGCCCGGTGGGCACGGCGAGGATAGCCGTGGCCCTGCGCGACGCCCCGCGCAGAGCCGGGAACTGAGCGTTCGGCGACAATCATGGCATCCGCTCATGGCACTGCGGACGCTCTCCGCCGCCGGTTCTCGTCACCAGACGGTGAGTGGTGGCCCCTCGGTGAGGTCAAGCGTCCGCTCGTGCCGAATTGAGGACGTTGCCGATGCCGCGGGCGCACGGCATTCCGCGGGTTGTAGTGAGTTTGACGGCTGACTATTCCGTATCGCTCAACAGTCCAGGTTGGTTCGTCGATCCTGAGGACAGGCCCATGCTCGTCGCCCAGGGCGAGGTCGTCCGTCTCTTCGCCGAGAAGCCTCGCGCGAACCGTTGAACGGGTTTCAGCCAGTCGGGGTGTCCCCGTTACGTTCGCGCACAGCGTCTAGCGCTTCCTGCACCCGGGCGGCATCCCGTTGCGCGGCGGCCTGCAACCGTGCGGCCCGGCGTGCGTCCAGGGCCGGGCCGTCGACCACCACCTTGGCGTGGTTGTTCGGGTCGTACCGCACGGGCACGAGGGCGCCCGGAGACGGCACGGGTATGCGCCGTTCGTCGATCTTGCATGACGCGGAGCCGGTCGTTCCATCCGGGAACGGGACCGCGAGCTGGATGAGCCACCTGCCGGACTTGCGGCCTGCAGGAATCCGAAGCTCGCTCGACACGACAACGGCCTGGGCGGCCACGCCCTCACGTAGCAGTTTCCGACGACCGAACATGGGTGGATCCATCCGTTCCGCGGTCTCACCGCGCTCCGCAGCGCGGTACAGGGATAACCTGTCAGGTCGTCGAACGGTCGGCCCACTCCGGTCATTTACCGGACAGCGCGCCGCCGCCAGGCTTGATTGCGTTTCCGTACTTGCCGCGATCCGATCGCTACGTGGCGTGACAGCCCGCACCGGCGGCCCGGCGCGAGGTCCACGTGACGTGGGCGAACAGGATGGATCGCGAAGGGGCTGAGGGGCAGCTACAGCCGCCGGAGGCACTCAGTGAAGCCATGATCGCGTGAACTTACAGTTGGACCGGTAACCAGACGGCTCCAGGTGGACATTCCCAGGTATGGAACCAGACGACGCGGCCGCCCGAAGGCGCTTCGAGGAACTGTTCGAGGCCCACTACGCGGAGTTGACGCGTTTCGCGACACGTCGGGTAGGCGCCGACGCGGCGGGCGACATCGTTGCCGGCACGTTCCTCACCGCCTGGCGCCGGTTCGGTGAACTGCCGGCCGACCACGCCCGAGCCTGGCTCTACGCCACCGCCCGGCAGGTCATCACCAATGAACTGCGAGGGCGTACGCGGTTGGAACGACTGACCGCCAAGGCGGCGGCCGGCGGCGACATCCACGTGGCGGACCATTCCGCGCGGGTCGACGAGCAGATCCGCGTACGTGCAGTGCTCGCCGAGCTGTCGCCGGCCGACCAGGAGGTCCTGCGGCTGATCGAATGGGACGGGCTGGACGTGGCCGAGGCGGCACTCGTCCTGCGCTGCACGCGCACCGCCCTCAAGGTTCGGCTGCACCGCGCGCGGCGGCGATTCGCCCAGCGGTTGCTGGCAACGGACGAGCAGTACACCTCGGCGGCCCGGCGCACCCGGCCATCCATCATTCCGGAAGGGAGCACCAGCCCATGAACCACACTCTGGACCGCCTGCGCGCGGCCGACCCCGCCCTCACGATGACCGACGCCGATCCGCGCGACTCGCAAGCGCGGGCCCTGCTCGAACGGGTCCTCGGCGCGCCACAGGCGTCACCCCGGCGGCGTGGACGTCGCCGGCTCGTCGCCGCCGTGGCCAGTGCGACCGTGGCTGCCGCCGCCACCGCGTTCTTCATCGCCGAACCGGCCGCGGCGTACACGGTGGACAAGCAGGCCGACGGGTCGATTGCCGTCTCGTTCCGCGCCGCCCGCCTGAACGATACGAAAAAGCTCAACTCCGAACTCGCGCGGGCCGGTGCGCGTACGGTCGTCATGCGGATGGTCCCAGCCGATCAGTGCAGGACACCGCTCGACATGGATCCGATGTTTCCGTTCCTCACCACGGCGACTCCCGCGGAACTGGACCGGTATCCGGTCTCCTACCGATTCCAGGACGACGGCGTGGTCATCACCATCCGGCCCGACAAGATCCCAGCCGCCGACACCCTGGCCTTCGGGTACGCCATACGCAATGACCGCGAAGGCCACACCACGATCGCCGTCCCCGCAGTCGTACGCACCGTGCCGTCCTGCATGGCGATCCCGAACCCGCCCCGGCGGTGACCAGAGCGACGCGGGTACCGATCGCGGTACCCGCGCTCGCCGCTGAGCCGTCGTCACTACGCCTCGTACCGCTGCTGACGGCCGGGTCCGTGTCGCCGCGATCTCGGTCCGCAGGCCGTCCTGGTCGTCACCGGGCTCGCGCGTCCGGCGCAGGCGGGCAGCTGACGTCCGGCTGCGCGCCGCGGCGAAGCAAAGCACGGATCCTCCGGCCGTGTCAGGTGGTCGCCGTGAGGGCGGCGTCGGCCACCGGGCTGACGCCGGGCTGGTCCAGCAACTGCCACTGCAGGTGTACCAGGCCGGGCGGGGTGGAGCTGGCGACCTGCAGGCGCATCGCGAACCGGATCGCGCCGTGCGCGGGGACCGGCGTGCCGGGGCAGTTCAGCCAGTACGTCCCGCCGCCCTTGAAGACCGTCATGCGGTACGCGGGGCATGGCACGACCGCGATAGCGGCCCCGGTCGGATTCGTGAGGGTGACCGTGAAGTCGAACCATTGGCCGATCGTGACCGTGGCGGGCACGTCGAGGGTCGGCACCAGCCTCGCGTACGGCGGCGGTGTCAGCGGGCGCGTCTGGATGTCCAGCATCCAGTCGGTGACCTCGAGCTCGCACGTGGTCTGCACGGTGAGCGCGCCGAGCGGGTACGACCGGCCGAGCATCACCACGGCGATGTCCCGGTAGGTGGTCGGGTTGGCCCCGCCGTCGCAGCCGTTGCCCGTGACCAGCCCGAGCGTCGCCTCCTCGCCGGGGTCGATGGTCGCGGGTGTCTCGTAGCCGGTGCCGGCGTAGCCGGTGCCGGAACGGGTCGTCAGGTGGCCGCGCGCGCCGGTCCTGGCGTCGGTGGCCGTGAGCTGCGCGGAGCCGGACAGCGTGCAGCGGCTGCCGCTCGTGTTGCGGATCTTGACGTCGATGAACCGGTGCCCTCCGGCCGCGCCGTTGTCGGTGACCGTGACCGACGAGGCCAGGTCGGCGGCGCCACACGGCCGGGCCGACGGTCGCGGGCTCGGCGGGGGGAACAGGTCCACGGCACCGATCGGGCTGTCTTTCCACGGCACAGTCGCGGCGGACGGCGACGGTGCGGGCCGCGGACCGGCCGGCGCGACCACCGCCGTCCAGACCCCTGCGGTGAGCACCGTCAGCACCGCCGTCAACACCGCGCCGAACAGGCGGCGCAGACGGCGCCGGCGCGTCATCCCGGCGCTGACCCGGCCCACCGGGTCGGGCCACGCGGGCAGCACCAGAACCTCGTCGGCCAGCGTGCGCCGCAGCCGCTCCTCGACGGTCATCACGTGCCCCTCTCGGTCGAGCCGACCGGTTTGACCAGACCGGTGCGTAGCTTCGCCAACGCCCGTGAGGCGTTGCTCTTCACCGTGCCGGCCGAGCAGCCGAGCACCTCGGCGATCTGCGCCTCGGACAGGTCCAGGTAATACCGCAGCACCAGCACGGCCCGCTGCTGGCGGGGAAGCGTGGCGAGCAGCCACCACATCTCGTCGTCCGCGAGGACCGCCCCGCCCGGCCGGGCGTCATTCGCCGTATCGAGCTGCTCGGGCAAGTTCGCGACCAGCCGCTCGCGCCGCAGCGTCCGCCGACGGTTGAGGTAGCCGTTGACGATCGTGCGGCGCAGGTACCCCTCAGGGTCGTCCTGCCGCTGGATGCGCCGCCAGCCCAACCCAGCCCGCACGAGCGCGTCCTGGACCAGGTCCGCGGCCAGATACCGGTCCCCCGTGAGCACATGCGCGAACCGCAACAGCTCGGCGTGACGGCTGCGCACATACTCCTCGAAGGCAGGTGGTGCCTCCCACTGCGCCATGCTCCAAGGACACCGCAGCCACACCGACAGGTTGCACGAGCCTCGACCGGACCGAGCCCGCCTCGACCCGGAAGGTGCTGTTGACGCCAGCCACCACCGCCCGCTCATCGGCGCTGCCAGGCTGGAAGTCAGAAGACGTCGTCATATCCCCTCTGCCAGCGGTCGGCGTTATGGCGCCAGGCATGCCGTGTCATCCACACGAACAGACCCGCGCCTGCGCACGGCAGCAGGATGATCAGGAGAGCCCACTCACGCGTCGCGGCGGTCATCAGCAGAAAGATCGACGTGAAGATCGCCGAGATGGCAACGCTCGGTTCCGGCCGCCGCAGCCAGTAGCCCAGCATCCCAGTCCGAGGCCTCTGTCCGCGCCGAGGAGTCTCACGATCCTTGAGCTCTGGCAACCGCCCGTGACGCCGTCTGCGCCGGCGTTTCTTCTTCTGTGGCGGCCCCGACACGCGACCAATCGTAAGAGCGCTCGCCGAGTACCGGAAGTAGAGCGTCCGGAATCGCCTCTAGGTTGGTTCCCATGACTGCAGAGCAGATCGTGCTCCTGGGTGGCCTGTGGCTCGACGGGTCGGTGTGGAACAGCGTCGCGTGCGAGTTGGAACAGAGCGGCCGCCATGCCGTGCCGGTGACCCTGCCAGGACAGGGCGACGGAAACATGTCGGCGACGCTGGCCGACCAGCTGACCGCGGTGCTTGCCGCCGTGGACGCGGGTCCCGGCAGGTCGGTGGTGGTGGGGCACTCCGCAGCCTGCACCCTGGCCTGGATGGCGGCCGACGCGCGGCCCGAGCGCGTGGCGAAGGTCGTGCTGATCGGCGGGTTCCCCTCAGGCGACGGGCGGCCGTACGCCGACTTCTTCGAGATTCGCGACGGCGTCATGCCGTTCCCAGGCTGGCGACCGTTCGACGGGGCGGACGCGGCCGACCTGGACGAGCAGGCCCGGCAGGCCTTCGCGGCGGCGGCGATCCCGGTTCCCGAGGGCGTGGCCAGGGACGTCGTACGGCTGACGGATGAGCGGCGATTCGACGTCCCGGTCGTGGTGGTGTGCCCGGAGTTCACGCCTGCCGAGGCGCAGGAGTGGATCGCCGCGGGAGACGTACCTGAGTTGGCCCGGGCCAAGCATGTCGACCTGGTCGACATCGACTCCGGGCATTGGCCGATGATGACCCGGCCCACAGAGCTGGCGCGAATCCTCGCCGTGGTCTAGCGCGCTGGGGCTCCAAAGGCGGGCTGCGGCGCGCGGTAGCCGAAATTGAGCGCGGTCAGTGTGCTCGGGTCTCCCAGACCGGCTGCTGGGGCTCGTCGTTGTGCACGATGATGTCGACGTGATCGGTCGGGCGGACCGTAGCGAAGTAGAACTGTTGGGAGGGGATGTACCGCTCGCGCCAGCGTCGTTCGACTTCGGCCCGAGATGACACCCGGCGCTCTCGGATCACGGCACGATCCACGGTCTTCTCGAGCGCGGTCGACACGAAGATGCGCAGATCCCACCGATCAATCAGTTCCGGGCGCATGAGGAAGACGCCGTCGAAGACCAGCACGGCGTCGGCGGACGCGGTCGTGACCGGCGGGGACAGCGCAGTATCCGCTGTGCGGTCGTAGACCGCGTGTTGGAAGCGTCGATCTCCGCCCGGGCCGAGCGGATCGAGCAGCACCCGGTTCAGCGCGTCGTAGTCGTGGGTGTCGAAGTAGCAGCCTTCGGCCGAGTACTCGCCGCGCGGATAGCGCTGTGCCCGGGGGAAGAGGAAGTCGTCGATCGTCGCGCGGATGACGTCGCGGCCCTGTGCGCGCAGGACGACGGCCAGCTCGTCGGCGAGCGTGGTCTTGCCTGCGGCGGGCGGCCCGTCGACGGCAACCCGCGTCGGGTGTGTGACCGTGACGGACCCTACTGCCTCAGCCAGGCGGCCGAGTACCTCGTCGCGGGTGCCTTGGTCCATGTCCTGCCCCGTCCTGCTCTCGCGAAGGTCGCCGTGTCGAGTCGACCTTATGCCCGCCAGCCGTGCCTGGGTCTTGAACCATCCGTCTTTGCCGACGACGGCCTCACCGTCGTGACCTGGTCCTGAGCTCATCGCCTCGCTGGCATGCACCTGGGACGGATGTTCCCGACGTGGTCGGACGCGAATCCGCGCGAGCGGGCTTGTGGGTGGTCACGGGCGGGGGCAGGCGGGGCGGTACGGGGTGTCGCCCAGGTGCTCGGCCCACTCGGCGCGGGTCAGCGGGCGGGCGGCGGCGGCGCAGACGCGGTCGGCGGCCGCTTCCGCGTCCAAGGGCCACGCGGTGACGCGGCCGTCCTCGGCCGCCGACAGGAGCGTGCCGCCCGGCAGGAAGGCCAGGCCCCGGATGCGGGACTCGTGGCCGGTCAGCACCGCGAGGCGGCGGCGGGTCGGCACGTCCCACAGCACGATCGTGCGGTCGTCGCCGGCGGAGGCCAGCAGCCGGCCGTCCGGGCTGAAGGCCAGCACCTGGACCGGGGCGGTGTGGGCGTCGAGGGTCGCGACGCGGGCGGCGCCGCCGGCGTCCCACAGGGTCACCGTGCGGCCGTCGCCGGCCAGGGCGAGCAGCGTGCCGTCGGGACTCACCGCCACGTCCTGCAGCGCGCCCTGGCCCGCGTTGACGCGGCGGACCAGTGCGCCGGTGGCCGCGTCCCACAGGTTCAGGTAGCCGCCGACGCTCGCGCCGACCAGGTGGCGGCCGTCCGGCGAGTATGCCAGCGACGTGACGATGCGGGCCGGGAAGCGGGCCGTGGCGTCGGAGGGGCCGGCGGGGTCGCTGACGTCCCAGACGTACGGGCCCAGGGTCGCCACCGCGACCGAGCGGCCGTCGGGGGCGTAGGCCACGTCCGTCGAGGCGCCGGCGGTGGTGGTGCGGAACGCGGGCAGGGCGGGGCGGCCGCCGGCGACGTCCCAGACGGTCACCGTATTGTCGCGGGACACGGCGGCGAGGCGGCGGCCGTCGGGGCTGAACGCGATCGCCTCGACCTCGTCCGGATGGCCGTCGAGGGTCGCGAGGGGGCGGCCGGCGCGGTCCCATAGGCGCACGGCGCGGTCGGCGTGGGCGGTGGCGACGGTGCGGCCGTCGGGGCTGACGCGCACGTCCTGCACCGCGCCGGTGAAGCCGCCGAACGGCGCTCCGCGCAGGTCGTGGACGACGATCGTGCCGTTGAAGCCGGCCGAGGCGAGCATGGTGCCGTCGCGGCTCAGGGTGGCCATGACCGTCTCGCTGCGGCCGCGGTCGTGGAACGCGGCGACCGGCACGCGGCGGGCGAGGTCCCAGACGGTGACGGCGCCGCCCTCGTCGACCACGGCCAGTCGGCCGCCGGCCGGAGCGGAGGCGGCCCAGGAGAAGAGGCCGGGCAGCGGCGGGAGCGCGGTGACGGCGCCGGGGGCGACGCTCCACAGATGGACGCCGTGGCCGTCGGCGGAGCCCGCCACGAGCGGCCCGGCGGGGTCGAACAGCGCCGAGGTCACGCCGTCGGCGGGGAGGTGCGCCACGGGGGTCGCGCCGGCGGTGTCCCACACCACCGGCGGGCCCGCGCCGCCGGCCGCGACCAGCAGCGCGCCGTCGGCGGAGAAGCTCAGCGACGTCGCCAGCGGGGAGGGCAGCAGGGTGCGGGTGCCGGTGCGCCGGTCGTGCAGCGCGATGCCGGCGGCGACCGGGACCGCGAACCGGGCCCCGTCGGCGGTGACGGCGATGACGGAGCCGGCGCCGGGCTCGGCGTACCGCGCCAGTTCCCGCCCGGTGCGGGTGTCACGGACGAGCACGGCGCCTTCGGTACCGTCGATGCCCAATGAGAACAGCAGCCGTCCGTCGTCGGCGAAGGCGACGCCCGCCGCGCGGCCGGCGTGGCCGGTGAATCTGGCGACGGGCGTGCCGCGGTCCGGATCCCACAGGGCGACGCCGCCGTCGGCGAGGGCGGCGGCGAGCAGGGACCGGTCGGGCGTGAACGCGACGCCGTAGACGGACGGCCCGCCCACGTTGAGTGCGACGCGCCGGGGTGCCGCGGCGGCGCTGAGCACGCTGCCGAGCGTGTCCGGGCCCGGACGCAGGGCGTGCGCCTCGACCGCCAGGAGGCCGGCCAGCGCGGGGTCGGTGGCCAGCAGCGCCCGCGACCGCAGCGCCAGCTCCCCGGCCAGGGCGGTGCGCTGCTGCTCCCGCGCGTCCTGCCGCTGCCGGAAGGCCTGGCCGCCGGCCGCGACGGCGGCGACGAGCAGCACGGTGACGCCGGCGGCGAGCACGCGGAGGCGCCGGTTCTGGCGGCGGGTGCGGTCCTCGTCGGCGGCGGCCTGCGCCGCGCCGGCCCGCAGGAATGCCGCCTCGAGCCGGTTGAGCTCGGCCGGGTGGTCGGCGGCCCAGGCGCCGGCGGTGGCGAGCTGTGTACCGCGGTACAGGGCGCCGGCGTCGCGGCCCAGCGCCGCCCAGGTCTGCGCGGCCTCGGTGAGGCGCCGGTGGACGACCAGGTCGGCCCGGTCGCCGGTGAGCCAGCGGTGCAACCGCGGCCAGGCGCGGATCAGCGCCTCGTGCGCCACCTCCGCGGTGCGGGTGCCGTCGCCGGCAGCGGTACCGTCGCCGCCGAGCACGACGAGCCGGGCCTCGGCCAGCCGGTCCAGCACCGCGCCGGTACCGTCGGACAGGCCGTCGAGCTCGCTGAGCGCGATGCGCCGGCGGGTGTCGGCGGTGCCCTGCCCGAGCGCGGTGAGGCGCAGGAAGACCCGGCGGGCGGCCTCGCGCTCCGGCGGGCTGAAGTCGGCGTGGACGCGCTCGGCGGTCTGCGCGATGGCGCCGTGGAGGCCGCCGCTGGCCCGGTAGGCGGCCAGGGTGAGCCCGTCCGGGTCCCGCCGCAGCCAGGTCTCCAGCAGCGCGTGGGAGAGCAGCGGCAGCGCGCCCGGCTCACCGGCGGCGTCCGCGAGGATGGTGGTGACCAGCGCCGGCTCCACGCGGAGGCCCGCGTGCGCGGCCGGGCGGACCACGACGTCGCGCAGCCCGGCCGGCGTCAGCGGCCCCACCAGCAGCTGCTCGCCCTCGGCCAGGGCCTCGGCGAGGTCCGGGGCGCGGGTGAGGTGGGCCAGGAAGTCGGCGCGCAGGCCGATCACGAGCGTGCCCCGGCGCGCGGGCCCCCGGCACGCGTCGAGCAGCGCCGCCACGAACCGGTCCCGCTCCGCGTCGTCGGCGCACAGCGTGAACAGCTCCTCGAACTGGTCGACGACGAGCAGGAGGCGGTCCTCGGGCGGGCCGGCCGCGAGGGCCGCGCGCACCGCGACGTCGAGGGCCGCCGGATCGGCCGCCAGTTCGTCTCGTACCGCCGGCAGGTCCCGCCCGGAGAGCTTCGCGACCTGCTCGGCCAGCGCGTCGAGGGGCCGCTCGGTCGGCGTCAGGAGCAGGGCGCGCCACCGCCCGGCGCCGAGCAGGCCGGCGCGCAGCAGCGACGACTTGCCGCTGCCGGAGGCCCCGACGACGCCGACGACGGGCTGCCGCCCGGCCAGCCGCAGCAGCCGTTCGACCAGGTCGTCCCGGCCGAAGAACCACTCGGCCCGCTCCGGCTCGAACGGCGCGAGCCCCTGGTACGGGCAGCGCTCCTCGTCGACCCCGGCGAGGGGCGCGTCGAGGGGCGCGTCGAGCGCCTCCCGCGCCGCGGTCCACCGGGCCCGCCACTCGTCGGCGTCGCCCCCGCACGCGGCCGCGTAGGCGAGCGTCACCTCCAGCGAGGGCAGCCGGTCGCCCTTCGCGGCGTCGGCGAGCGTGCTCGCCGAGAAGTGGACCCGCCGCGCGAGCTGGCGGTAGCCCGGGCCGCCGGCGTCGTCGCGCAGCCGGCGCAGCTGCCAGGCCAGCCGCTGCGCCGGGCCGGCCGAGGGATCGAGCGGCTTCTCGGGACGACCCACGCCCACCTCCGTGTCGGCGCCGAAGGTACCAAGGGTTGTCCGGCGTTGTTTGTCCGGCGGTGCGGACCCTGCCGGACAAGCCGCCGCCGACCCATCGTGGACCCCGCCGGCCACTGCGCCCGAAACGGGGGTGCGCAGGGCGGCGCGGCATCCAAGGCACCACAGAGAGGAACCTCCATGAGACGCAGGTCCGTGATCTCGGCAGCCCTGCTGGGCGGGGCGGCGGTCGTCGCCGGGCCCGGGCGGGCGGGCGCCGCCGCCCCGGGGCCGTCCGACGCCGGCGCCGCGGCGCGGGTCCGGGAGCTCGCCACGGCGTACCTCGCCGACCGGGCGAGCCGGATCACCGCGGCCGGGCCGCTCGGCGTCACCGCGGCGACCCCGGCCCAGGCCTCGGCCCTGAGCACGGCGGCCGACCGGCTCGACGGCGTCCGGCACTGGCTGAACGACGTGCACGGCGGCTACCGGCGGGCCTCGACCTCGGTCGCGGTCAGCCGGTTCACCGCCGAGCGCACCCGCGTCGTCGCGACGGTGCGCGAGCAGACCGACCTCTACTACACCGACGTCGCCCCGGGCGCCGTGACGCACATGACGTACTGGGCGGACCACGAGGTGGACCTGCGCCGCGACGGGAGCCGCTGGCTGCTGGCCGGCGCCAGCTACCTGCCGGCGGACCCGTTCTCCACGCCGGCGACCCAGTTCGCCGACGAGCTGCCGGCCGACCTGCGGGCGCTCAACGACCGTCGGGCGGCCCGGTCGCTCACCGCGGTCGAGCCCGCCGGCAAGCCGTCGGCGGGCCCGGCGGTGGCCAAGGCCGCGGGGTCCGGCGTCGTGGCGCTGGCCGGCTACAACTACACCGCGATGGTGAACTACGCGCGGGCCTGGGCGACCGGGCGCAACCCGGCGTACCCCACCTACTCCGACGACTGCACGAACTTCATCTCGCAGGTCATGCGGGCCGGCGGCTGGGCGACGGTCGGTTCCTCGCCGCGCAGCGACCGCAAGAGCAGCGCCAACTGGTGGTACACGATGTACCCGTCGACGTGCAGCTACACCTGGGGCGGCGCGGAGAACTGGTACTGGTTCGCGACCGGCTCCGGCCGCACCTACATCATCGACATGTACAGCATGGGCGCCGGTGACGTCCTGCAGTACGACTACGACTACGACTACAACATCAGCCACACCCAGGTGTGCACCGGCCGCGACTCGACCGGCCCGCTCATGACGCAGCACGGGTCGGACTACCGCGACAAGCGGCTCAAGGAGATCATGGCCACGCCGGCGAACCTGAACGCCTGGAAGTACGCCCACCGCACATGAACCGCCGGGTGCCGCTGATCGCCGCCGCTGCCGTGCTGCTGGCCGGCCTCGTGGGGCTGGCCGTGGCGCTCGCCCGCGCGGACCCCGGCGGGGCGGCCGACCCGCAGGCCGCGGTCGCCGGGTACGTCGAGGCGCTCGCCGCCGGCGACCGAGGCCGGCTGGAGCGCCTGGCCGACCCGGAGCACGACGCGGCCGCCGAGATCACCGACCGGCTCCAGCGCCTCGGCGCCGGGCGGCTCGTCGTCACGGGTGTCTCGATCGGCAGTACCGAGTCGGCGGCGGTCCGCCCGGCCGACCTCACCGGCTTGCTCGACGGTGCGCCGTTCATCGACCGGATCTGGCTCTACCGCCACGACGGGCGCTGGTTCGTGGCGCTCGGACCCCACCGCTACGCTCACCCGAAGGGAACCTGACGTGCCCAAGGCACTCCTCCGCCTCGGCCTCGCGGCCCTGGCGGGCATCGCCACGGCCGCGCTCGCCGCGCCGGCCGCCTTCGCCGGCCCGGCCGCGCCGGCGCTCACCGACCGGGCGTCCGTGCCGGTCAGCCTGCACGAGTCGGGCTCCGGGGTGGTGCCGCTGTCCGCCGGGCAGTACCGCGCCGCCCGCGCCGCCGCCGGCCGTCCGCTGGCGGCCGACGAGGCGGCCCGGCTGGCGGCCTCCGCCTGCTGGAGCTACACCCGGTCGCGCTGGGCCGAGAACGCGTTCGGCGGCACGCTGTACCGGATCAGCGGCACCGTCAACTGGTGCCAGGACGGCCGGACCGTCTGGGGCGGCAGCAACAGCTGGAGCACGTCGACGGGCTACGGCTGGTACTTCGACAAGTGGACCAACGCCCCGACGGGGTACTACAACCCCGCGCGGACCCGCTACGACACCGTCGCGCAGGCGAAGTTCTGCCTTGCATGGTGCGGCGCGGCGGCCTACCTCGGCCAGGACCTCTGGGGCAACGCCGACGGCACGCACGGGGCGAGCAACCTGTGATCCCACCCGCCCGGGGTCGACGCGCCGCATCGACCCCGGGCGGCGGCGGATCCACGGCCGCCGCATGACGGTGCTGTCCGACCTCGTCAAGGCGCTGCCGTCCGGGGCGGTCGAGGTCGTCGACCCGACCACGCCGCCCACTCGCCGCCGATCTCCGCCGTCCCTGGGAACAGCCAGCACCACGAACGGCTCGCGCCCGCGCTGAGCGTCCTCGCAGACGTCAGCGACCGTCGCGCGAGGTGCTGGCGACGTCAGCCCGGATCCACGGCGCAGTGGACGACGAAGCACGCAGCAGCGGGGTCGGCTCCCGGCCATTCCGGCTCTCAGTTCGTCCGTCCGGGTGGACGTCCAAGATTCATAGGCGATGCCCCGCGCGCCGAACGGTCGTTATCGTGGCGCGATGGCGCGGCTCGACTTCCGGATCCTCGGTCCTTTGGAGGTCGTCCAGATGCCGGGCGAAATCCCGCTCGACCTCGGCGCCCGCAAGCAGCGGGCCGTGCTCGCCCTGTTGCTGCTCGAGCCGGGCCGCGTCGTCTCGCTCGACCGGATCATCCACGGACTCTGGGCGGACGAGGCGCCGTCGAGCGCGACGGGCACCCTCCAGGCCTACATCTCGCAGTTGCGGCGGGTGCTGGAACCGGACCGGCCGCCCCGGACCCCGCCGATGCTGCTGGTGACCCGCGAGCCCGGCTACCTGCTGGCAGTCCACGGCGACCAGGTCGACGCGGTCCGGTTCACCACCGGCGTGGAGACCGCCCGCGCCCACCTGGCCGCGGGCGCGTTCGCCGAGGCGGAGCACGCGGTGACGGCGGCGCTCGGCGAGTGGCGGGGCGCGCCGCTGGCCGACTTCGCCGACGAGGAGTTCGCCACCGCGGTCACCGCCCAGCTCGGTGAGCACCACGACGCCGCCGTCGAGGATCTCGTGGAGATCCTGCTCAGCGCCGGCCGCAATGCGGAAGCGACCACTGCCGCGCAGAACCTGCTGGACCGGCAGCCGTTCCGGGAACGGGCCTGGGGCCAGCTGATGCTCGCTCTGTACCGCTCCGGTCGCCAGGCCGACGCACTGGCGGCCTTCCGCCGGGCCCGCTCGGTGCTGGACAGCGAGCTGGGACTGCCGCCGGGACCGCAGCTGCAGGCCCTGGAGACCGCCATCCTGCGGCACGACTCGGCCCTCGACCACGCGCCGCCGGCCCGGGCCGCGACGTCGGTCGCCGAACCCGGGCGGTCCGCGGGAGGGCCGGCCGTGGCCGGGGGGTTCGGCGCCCACCTGCGCGCGCTGCGCGAGCAGCGTGCGCTGACCCAGGAGGAGCTCGCCGAGCGGGCCGGGTTGACGGTCAACGCGATCGGCGCCCTGGAGCGCGGGGTGCGGCGCCGGCCGTATCCGCACACCGTGCGAGCGCTGGCCGACGCGCTCGGGCTCGACGACGGTGAGCGGGCCGCCCTCGCCGCGGCGGTCCCCAGTCAGGCGCGAGCGGCGTCGGCCGCGCCAGTGCTTACGCTCGACGAGCCTGTCGCGCGCTCGCCCCTCATCGGGCGCGTGGCCGACGTGGCCGCTGTCGCGGCGCTGCTGACGTCCCGGCGGGTGGTCACGCTGACCGGGCCGGGCGGCGTCGGCAAGACCCGGCTGGCGCTGGCGGTCGCCGCCCAGGTGGCGCAGGCGTTCCCGCACGGGCACGTCATCGTGGAGCTGGCCGCGCTGCGGGACCCCGGCCAGGTGCTGGAGAGCGTGGCCCGCCAGCTGGGCATCGCGGAGCAACGCCAACCGGGCGTGTCGGTACGCACTGTGCTCACCGAGTTCCTCGCCGGCCGCCGGCTCCTGCTCGTCCTGGACAACCTCGAACACCTGCTCGGATGTGCGGTCGACGTGGCCGATCTGGTGGCGCGCTGCCCCGACCTGGTCGTGCTGGCGACCAGCCGGTCACCGCTGCGGATCCGGGCCGAGCACGAGGTGGTCGTCGAGCCGCTGGAGGTGCCGGACGCGTGGGCACTGGACGACCCGGACGGCGTGGAGCGCTCGCCGGCGGTGGCCATGTTCCTCGACCGGGCCGCGGCCATGGGCGCCCCCGTGTCGCTCACCCGGGAGAACGCGGCGACGATCGCGGCGATCTGCTGGCGCCTCGACGGCCTGCCGCTGGCGATCGAGCTGGTCGCCGCCCGGTCCCGGCTGCTGGAGCCGGCCGCGCTGCTGGAGCGGCTGGACTATGCATTGTCGGCCGGAGCGATCCGGGACCTGCCCGATCGGCAGCAGAGCGTCCAGGACACTGTCGACTGGAGCTATGAGCTGCTCGACGGGGCGCAGCGCCGGCTGTTCACCCGCCTCGCGGCGTTCAGCGGGACCTTCTCGCTGGAGGCGGCCGAGGCGGTCGGCGGTCACGAGGACAGCGCCATGACCGACCTCGCGACGCTGGTCGAGCAGTCCCTCGTCGTGCGCGTCCCGGCCAGCCTGGCCAGCCCGGCCGGGCAGACCCGGTTCCGGATGCTGGGGCCGATCCACCGGTACGCGCAGCGCCGTCTGGCCGGTGCGCCGGACGCCGAGCTGGTCGCCGACCGCCATGCCGAACATTTCCGGACCGTCGCGAGCCGCAGCCGCCCGGACCTCGACGGCGCCGACCTGGCGCGGCGGCTGGACGCCCTGGAGGAGGACCACGCCAACCTCAACGCGGCCGTCGAACGGCTCATCGCGACCGGCAGGGACACCACGGCCGCCACGATGATCTGGGATCTCATCCTGTACCTCACGCTGCGCGGGCACGCGGCCGAGGGCCTCGGCTGGCTCGACCGGGCCCGGACGGCGGCGCTGCCCGCCCGTCCGCGCTGCCACGCGCTGGGCGCCGCCGGCGTGCTGGCATACGTGCTCGGCGAGTTGCCCCGGGCCCGCGAGGACGCCGTGGCCGCGTTCGAGCTCGCCCGTACCCTGGGCGACACCCAGCTGCTCACCGAGACGGCGGCGATCGCGGGGCTGGCGGCAGTGTTCGTCGGCGACGTGCCGGGTGCGGCGCGGGTCGTCGCGGCGGCGCCCGCCGACGGGGGCGGCTGGGCCGCAGCACTGCTGCTCGGCGTGCGGGCGCAGATCGCGATCCTCTCCGGCGACCCCGCCACCGCCGTCCGCTGGTTGACCGCGGCCGAGGCGACCGCCCGCGCAGGCGGCAACCCGTTCGCGGTGGCGACGATCCTCAACATGCGCGCCACCGTGACCGAGATGGCCGGCGACGACCGCGGCACCGCCCGGCTGCTGGCGGAGTCCGTGACGGTCGCCGTCCACGCGCGGATCCGGTGGCCACTCGCGTACGCCCTGCCGGCCCTTGCCGGGGTCGCGGCCCGGACGGGCGACGCCCCGACCGCCGCGCGGCTGTTCGGCGCCGCGGCCAGCCTGACCGGCGCGCCACTGGAGGC
>NZ_JBEXCY010000237.1:0-16679 GCF_040605515.1 Dactylosporangium sp. NPDC005572
TGTGTTCAGAAGTGTGCTAGTCGGTTGTGGTTCGGGGTGAGCATGGGGCGGCTGCTGGCGGCCGCGCCCGAGCCGGACGTGCGCCCCCGCGCCCCCCCCCCGCCGCCGGTGCTGTGGCGGGGCGCCGCCGGGGGCACCGGCCGGCTGCTGCGCGGGGTGAACGACCCGGCGTTCGTCGAGGTCTGGGAGTGGCGGATGGCGCCGGGTGAGGACCACGACTCGGGCGACCACGCGCCCGGCACCCGGGAGATCATCCAGCTGCGCGAGGGCGCGCTGGTGGTGACCGTCGACGGCACCGGCTACCCGGTGCGGGCCGGCGAGACGATCGACTTCCGGGCCGACCGCCCCCACGCCTACCGGAACCCCGGCGACGTGGAGGCGGTCCTCACGATGGTGGTCGTGATGCCCGAGGGCGAACGCGACCGGCGGATCTAGACCTTCGCCACCCGCACCCGGATCGGGTCGCCCTCGCCGACCTCGCCGGCGAACCCGCCGTCGAGGGACCCGAGCGTCACCGACTGGGCCAGGGTCTCGCCGGCCACGAACGCCGAGTGCACGGCGAGCGCGTCGGCGACCGCCTGCGGGCCGTCCACCACGACGGTGATCCGGTCCGAGACGTTCAGGTCCGCGTCGCGGCGGGCCTGCTGCACGACCCGGACCAGGTCGCGGGCGAGGCCCTCGGCGGCGAGCTGCGGGGTGACCGCGCTGTCGAGCACGACCACGCCCTCGCCGGCGGGCAGCGGCGCCGACTGCGTCGGGTCGGCGGCGACGAGCTTCAGCTCGTACTCGCCCTCCTGCAGCTCGACCCCGCCGGCCGTGACCGCGCCGCCGCCCTGGACGCCCCAGTCGCCGGCCTTGACCGCCTTGATGACCGCCTGCACGTCCTTGCCGAGCCGCGGGCCGAGCACCCGCGGTACCAGCGTGAGGACCCGCGTGCAGTGGGCGGCCACGTCGCCGGTGAACTCGACCTCCTTCACGTTCACCTCGTCGGCCACGAGCGCGCCGAACGGCCGCAGCGCGTCCGCGTTCGACGTGGCCACGGTCAGCTTGGCCAGCGGCAGCCGGACCCGCAGCCCGCGCGCCTTGCGCAGCGACAGCGCCGCCGAGCAGACGTCGCGGACCGCGTCCATGTTCGCGACGAGGTCGTGGTCGGCCGGGAACCGCGACGCCGCCGGCCAGTCGGTGAGGTGCACCGACCGCTCGCCGGTGAGACCGCGGTAGATCTCCTCCGCGGTGAGCGGGGCGAGCGGCGCCACGACCTGGGTCAGCGTCGAGAGCACGGTGTACAGCGTGTCGAAGGCGTCCCGGTCGCCCGACCAGAAGCGGTCGCGCGAACGGCGGACGTACCAGTTGGTGAGCGCGTCCAGGTAGGCCCGCACGGTCCCGGCCGCACCCGACAGGTCGTACGCGTCGAACTGCCGCTCGACGGCGGCCACCAGCTCCCCGGTCTTCGCCAGGACGTACCGGTCCAGCAGGTCGGTGCTGTCGGTGCGGTACCGCGCGGTGTAACCGTCGGCGTTGGCGTAGAGCGAGAAGAAGTACCACACGTTCCACAGCGGCAGCAGGACCTGGCGGACCGCGTCGCGGATGCCGGCCTCGGTGACCGGCATGTCGCCGCCGCGCAGCACCGGCGACGCGACCAGGAACCAGCGCATGGCGTCGGAGCCGTACTCGTCGAACACCCGGTAGACGTCCGGGTAGTTGCGCAGGCTCTTGGACATCTTGCGCCCGTCCTCGCCGAGGAGGATGCCGTGGCTGACGCAGTTGTTGAACGCGGGCCGGTCGAACAGCGCCGTGGCCAGCACGTGCATGGTGTAGAACCAGCCGCGGGTCTGCCCGATGTACTCCACGATGAAGTCGCCCGGGTAGTGGTGCTCGAACCAGTCGCGGTTCTCGAACGGGTAGTGCACCTGGGCGAACGGCATCGAGCCCGACTCGAACCAGCAGTCGAGCACCTCCGGGACGCGCCGCATCACCGACTGGCCCGTCGGGTCGTCGGGGTTGGGCCGGGTGAGGTTGTCGATCTCGGGGCGGTGCAGGTCGGCCGGGCGCACCCCGAAGTCGCGCTCCAGCTCGTCGAGCGAGCCGTAGACGTCGACGCGCGGGTACTGCGGGTCGTCCGACTTCCACACCGGGATCGGCGAGCCCCAGAACCGGTTCCGGCTGATCGACCAGTCGCGGGCGTTGGCCAGCCACTTGCCGAACGAGCCGTCCTTGATGTGCTCGGGCGTCCAGGTGATCTGCTGGTTGAGCTCCACCATGCGGTCGCGGAACGTCGACACGGCGACGAACCACGACGACACCGCCTTGTAGACCAGGGGGGTGTCGCAGCGCCAGCAGTGCGGGTACGAGTGGGTGTAGGAGTCGTGGCGCACCACGACGCCGGCCGCCTTGAGGTCGCGGATCACCGGCTTGTTGGCCTCGAAGACCTGCAGGCCCTGGTAGTCGGGCACGACCGAGGTGAACCGGGTGTGCTCGTCGACGGTCACGACGGTGGGGATGCCGACCGACGCGCAGGCGTTCTGGTCGTCCTCGCCGAAGGCGGGCGCCATGTGCACGACGCCGGTGCCGTCCTCGGTGGTGACGAAGTCCGCCCCGATGACCTGGAAGGCGTTCGGGGTGTCCGCGAGGAAGTCGAAGAGGGGGGTGTACCGCCGGCCGACGAGCTCGGCGCCGCTCACCGACCGCTTGAACGAGGCGCCGGCCAGCTCCTTCTCGTAGGCCGCCACGCGGGACGCGGCCAGGATGTACTCCTGACCGTCCTCCTCGAACACCGAGTACTCGATGTCGGGGCCGACCGCGACCGCCAGGTTCGACGGGAGCGTCCACGGCGTGGTCGTCCAGACGAGGATCTTCTCGCCGGTCTCCAGCTGGAAGGCCACCGTCAGTGCCGGGTCCTGCCGGTCGCGGTAGACGTCCTCGTCCATCCGCAGCTCCGTGTTGGACAGCGGCGTCTCGCAGCGCCAGCAGTACGCGAGCACCCGGAAGCCCTCGTAGACCAGACCCTTGTCGTGCAGGGTCTTGAACGCCCACATGACGCTTTCCATGTAGTCCAGGTCAAGCGTCTTGTAGTCGTTGGTGAAGTCGACCCACCGGGCCTGCCGGGTGACGTAGCGCTCCCAGTCCTGGGTGTAGCGCAGCACCGACTCCTTGGTGGCCGCGTTGAACTTGTCGACGCCGAGCTGGAGGATCTCGGCCTTGGTCGTGATGCCGAGCTGCTTCTCCGCCTCGACCTCGGCGGGCATGCCGTGGCAGTCCCAGCCGAAGCGGCGCTCGACACGGAAGCCCCTCATGGTCTTGTACCGCGGAACGACGTCCTTCGCGTAGCCGGTCAGCAGGTGGCCGTAGTGCGGCAGGCCGTTGGCGAACGGCGGCCCGTCGTAGAAGACGAACTCGTTGTCACCGTCGACGCCGGCGGCGCGCTGCTCGACCGACGCCTCGAAGGTGGCGTCCTTGGCCCAGAAGTCGAGCACCTCGCGCTCGACCTCGGGCAGGTTGGGGCTGGCGGATACGCCCGCGCCGGTCCGGTGCATGGGATAGGCCATCGGGGGCCACTCTCCTCGCGTGGTCTGCAGTTTCCTGTCCACGCGGGGACGAACCTGTCGCCAGGTCCGCGGTACCACCCCGCTTGCCGCCGGATCGTGCGTCGGCGGCCGCTCGTTGGCCGGCTGTGACGGGCCGTCCCGTCCGGTTCTACTGAGGCTCGCGCCCGTTCTTCCGGAGGCTCACCGGTGATGGCCGGGTCGATGCCTGTACACCGAGGATACCCCGCCGTCAGAAGTGGTTTTCGGCCCACCCATAAGAAATAGTAAAGAAACCTTGACATTAACTTCGCGCTCGGCTTTCGTGGAGCACACGTCGACGCCCATCGACGCCACCCCCACCTGGAGCCGCCATGCGTCCACGCAAGATCGCCCTGCTCGCGGGCTCCGGCGCGGCCGTCCTGACCCTCGCCGGGGTCGCGATCGCCATGCCCGCGTCCGCCGCCGAACTGCTCACCAACCCCGGCTTCGAGGCCGGCAACACCTCGGGCTGGACCTGCGAGGCCGGCGCCGCGGTGACCTCCGGCGCCGCCCGCTCCGGCACCTGGAAGCTGGCCGGGACGCCCGGCGGCGGCACGGCGAAGTGCTCGCAGACGGTGTCGGTCCAGCCGAACACGAAGTACACCTTCTCGGGGTACGTCAACGGCTCCTACGTGTTCATCGGCGCCACCGGCGGGGTGGACGCGAGCACCTGGACCCCGGGCACCGGCGGCGCCTACGCGCCGCTGTCGGTCTCGTTCACCACGGGCGCCGCGCAGACCTCGGCCGTCGTCTACGTCCACGGCTGGTACGGCCAGCCGGCGTACACCGCCGACGACTTCTCGGTGAGCGGCCCGGGCGGCAACCCGACGACCGCGCCGCCGACCACGGCGTCGCCGTCGCCGTCGCGCTCGTCGGCCTCGCCGTCCGCGTCGCCGTCGCGCTCGCCCTCACAGTCCGCGTCGCCCTCGCCGTCGACCTCCCAGCCGCCCACGGGCAGCCTGCCGAAGCACTTCCTGACCGGGTACTGGCAGGACTTCGTCAACAGCGCGGCCAAGCTGCGGCTGCGTGACGTGCCCGCCGAGTACGACCTCATCGACGTCGCGTTCGCCGAGACCGGCTCGCAGCCCGGCCAGCTCACCTTCCAGGTCGACCCGGGGCTGTCCGTGGCGCTCGGCGGCTACACCGACGCCGACTTCAAGGCCGACGTCGCCACCCTGCACTCGCGCGGCAAGAAGGTGATCCTCTCCGTCGGCGGCGAGGCCGGCCGGGTGACCGTCGGCGACTCGGCCTCCGCGACCAGGTTCGCCGACAGCGCGTACGCGCTCATGCAGCAGTACGGGTTCGACGGCGTGGACATCGACCTGGAGAACGGGCTCAACCCGACCTACATGGCCCAGGCCCTGCGCTCGCTGCGGGCCAAGGCCGGCGCGAACCTCATCATCACCATGGCGCCGCAGACGATCGACATGCAGTCCACGGGCGGCAGCTACTTCGCGCTCGCCCTGTCGATCAAGGACATCCTGACGGTCGTCTACACGCAGTACTACAACAGCGGCAGCATGCTCGGGTGCGACCAGATGCAGGCGTACTCGCAGGGCACGGTCAACTTCATCACCGCACTGGCCTGCATCCAGCTGGAGAACGGCCTGCGCCCCGACCAGGTCGCCCTCGGCCTGCCGGCCGGGCCCGGCGCCGCGGGCGGCGGCGTGGTCTCGCCGACGGTCGTCAACCAGGCGCTGTCGTGCCTGGCGACGGGGACCAGCTGCGGAACTTTCAAGCCGCCGCACACGTACCCCGGCATCCGCGGGGCCATGACCTGGTCCATCAACTGGGACGTGACGAACGGCAACAACTTCGCTCGCACGGTGAAGCCCCACCTCGCCACACTGCCGTAGTTCTCCGTTGACCTGATTCGTGGGGAGGGCAGTGGTTCCCGCGGCCGACGTCGGCAGCGGCCGCGGGAACCGCCGCCCGGATCGCTCAGAGCTTTCCTCCACCAACACCGTGTGGGGAGCGGGTGTCCCAGCACCCGCTCCCCACACGACTCTTTCGGATGGCCTCAGCTCACGTGGAAAGCGGGCTGTTCGCCCACAACCCGGCCGGAGCTGGGATACTGACCCCTACTCGGCCAGGTCGGGGAACCAGAGCGCGATCTCGCGCTTGGCGCTGTCGGGCGAGTCCGAGGCGTGCACCAGGTTCTCGCGGTTGGACAGCGACAGGTCGCCGCGGATGCTGCCCGGCTGGGCCTTGCGGCCGTCGGTCGCGCCGATGAGCGTGCGCACCACCGTGATCGCCTCGTCGCCGGCCACGATCAGCGCCACGAGCGGGCCGCCGGTCATGAAGTCGCGCAGCGGCGGGTAGAAGTCGCGCTCGACGTGCTCGGCGTAGTGCTGGTCGGCCAGCGCGACGTCCATGGTGCGCAGGGTCATCGCGTCGATGGTCAGACCTTTGCGCTCCAGCCGGGAGATGACCTCACCGACGAGTCCCCGCCGGACGGCGTCGGGCTTGATGAGAACGAGCGTGCGCTCGGCCACGAAGATCCTCCAAAGCTGGTGCCGGTACCCATCGGAGCCTACCCAGCGTCACCGAACCGGCCCCGTCAGGGTGCCGCAGGCTTCCGTTTGAGTGATGATCAGGCATAGCCTGGTGTCACAGTCGTCTGGGGAGGTCGACTTGCCGTCCCGCACCAATCCGCCGCCGTCGTCGGGCGCCCGGGGGCTCGTCATTGCGCTGCTGGTCATCGTGGGTGCCTTCATGGCGTTCTGCGGCTGGGGCGCGGACAGCCCGGCGCTGATCGTGCTCGGCGTCGTCGCGGTGGCCGCCGGCCCGCTCGCGGTGATCTTCCTGAACTCGCGCAGCCGCGTCCGGCAGTTCGTCTACGGTCAGGCCACAGTGGACGACATCTCGCCCCGGCCGTCGACCTCGGCCCGGGCCGCCCGCGCCCGGCTCCGCCTGACGGTCCGCGCGACCGGCATCAACGGTGTCTCGATCTCGTTGACGGATCCGGCGGTACCGCTGGAGAAGTGGCCGGAGCCCGGCGCAACCCTGCCGGTGCGGGTGCTCAAGGGCAAGCCCACCCGGGTCACGGTCCGGTGGGACCGCGTGCAGACGCACGAGGAGGCGATGGCGGAGGAGCTGCTCACGCCGCCCGGCACGCCACCGGCCCCCCGCGACGGGTACTCCCTCGACGGCGACTCGTACCTCGACGCCCCGCTGCACATCCCGCCGGACGACCGCCCGACCCTGAGCAACCTCCCGCCGGTCACCGCCCCGATCACCGAGCCGCCCCGCTACACCGGCCGCCCGGTGACCACGTCGGGCGGCCCGGCGACCGCGGTCGCGGCCCGCCCGGCCGGCCCAGCCGGCCCGGCCCGCGTCGACGCCCCCGCTGGCATGCGCGCGGAGCCGCTGGCCGAGTCCCGCGCCGAGGCGCTGCAGGCCGCCGCCACCGGGGACCGGTCCGCCGAGGCCCTGCGCACCGCCGAGGGTCGGGCCGCCGAGGCCCTGCGCACCGCGGACGACCGGGCCGCCGAGGCCTTACGCGCCGCCGACGACCGGGCCGCCCAGTCGCTGCGCACCGCCGACGACCCCGCTGCCCACGCCACGCCCGGCGCCGCCGCCTACTCCGGCTCCGCCGCCGGGGCTGGGGCCGCCGCCGGGGCCCTCCACGCCACAGACGACCAGGACGCCGAGGCCGCCGGGGCCTTCCACGCCGCCGATGACCGGGGCGCCGAGGCCGTCGGCGGCGCGCTGGCGACCGGTCGCCCCGAGCCCGAGGAGATCCCGACCTCGGCCCAGGCCGCCGGCGCCACGGACGGGGCCGGGCCGGGCACGGCGCTGGTCCCGGTCCAGGGCGCCCGGTCGGAGAGCCGGACGACGGCGATGCGGACCGAGTCGACGCAGGGCGTGCGGGTGGACGCGCCGCTCGGGCTCGGTGACCACCCCAACGGGCCGGTCGAGACCCGGGCCGCGCTCGGGAGCGTGTCGGCGGAAGAGGAGCCGTGGGTGGGCCGCCTCCCGACCCGGCCGACCCCGGGCGGCGCCCATCGCCGCCCCAGCCCCCGGCCCCGCCCGAGCCCCCGCCCGAGCCAGCGGCGCCGCACCGGCAAGGCCGACGCCGACAGCCTGTCGCTGCTGGGGACGGTGGCCCCGCCGGACGAGTACACGATCCCCGAGGCCGGCGCCCTCCTGACGCCGCCCGCCGAGACCCAGCCGCCGGCCGAACCCCGGACGGTCGAGACTCCGCCCGCCGAGGCGGCGTCCGAGGGCGCGCCGGCCGAGCCGGACACCGTCGCCACCGTGTCCACCGTGGACAGCGAGCCGGCCACCGTCGCCACCGTGGACAGCGAGCCGGCCACCGTGCCCTTCGCGGAGGCCGAGCCCGTCGCCCAGCCCGTCGCCCAGCCCGTCGCCCAGCCCGTCGCCGAGCCCATCGCCGTGTCCACGGTGGACAGCGAACCCGCCACCGAACCCGTCGCGGATCCGGAACCGGAGCCGGAGCCGGAGCCGGAGGCGGAGGCACAGGCGGAGGCGGAGGCACAGGCGGAGGCGGAGGCACAGGCGGCGCCGATCGTCGTGTCGTACCCGGACCGGGAGACCGAGCAGCTGCCGATCCGCATGCCCCGGCTGGACGAGTACACCGCCGAGCGGTTCACCGGGCCGGACGCGGCGCCGCTGGAGACGCTCGAAGGCACCGTCCTCGACGCGCCGGCCGAGGAGACGCCGCCGGCCGTCGTCGAGGAGCCTGTCACCGAGCCCCTCACCGAGCCAGCCACACAGGCCACCACCGAGCCCACGACCGCACACCTGACCGTGCCCCCGACGGAGCCTCCGACGGAGCCTCCGACCGAGCCGGGCCGGACGAGCTCGGCCTGGGCCTCCAACGGGCGGGCGCCGGTGGGCGCCGGGCTGTACAGCGCCCCGCCCATCTGGCCCGGGCCACGCAAGGAGCGGCCGGCGGACGACGATGACGACGACACGGGGGCGGTGACGCCCGACCCGTACGCGACGGAGCACTACCTGCCGGAGGACCAGCTCGAGGAGCAGCCGCTGGCGGAGGGCGCCGTCGCCGAGTTCCTCGCCGCCTCCCCGCGCCAGCAGGCGATGCCGCTCAACGGGGTCGCCGGGGTGAGCGTCACGCTCATCGTGTCCGACCTGCAGCGGTCGCTGCGCTTCTACCGTGACACGCTCGGCCTCACGGAGCTCGACAGCGGGCCGACCAGCGCCGTGCTCGCCAGCGGCGACGCCCGGGTCGTGCTGCGCCGGGTCGCCGACATGCCGCCGGTCGACCGCCGGGTCGTGCACCTCAACCTGGAGGTCCCCGACGTGTACGAGGCCTACGAGCGGCTGCGTGAGCAGGGCGTCGACTTCGTGCACCGGCCGCGGGTCGTGCCGCAGGGCGAGCAGCTGGAGCTGTGCTCGGCGACGTTCCGCGACCCCGACGGCCACGCGATCGCGCTCACCCGCTGGGAGCTGCGCCGCTAGATCCGGGCCCAGGGCCGACCGGCAACGACCAGGATCCGTCAGTTGCCGTAGCGGCGCAGGGTGTCGGACGCCTGGGCCCGCATGAGCGCACGCAGCTCCGGCGGGTCGAGCACCTCCACGTCCGGCCCGAACCGGCCCAGGTCGACCCGCGCGTGCTCGAACGACTCGATCGGCAGCACCACACGCACCCAGCCGGCGGCGTCGGGCTCGCCGGCCGTCTCGCGCAGCGCCCGCTCGGCGACCGGGCCGATCATCCACCACATGGCGGCGGCGCGCGGCCCCACCAGTACCGTCGCGAAACCGCCGCTGTAGAGCGTCTGCTGCAGCCGGTCCGACCACTCCAGCCAGTACCGCTGCAGATCGAACTCGGGCGGGCGCTCGAACCGCTCGTCCAGCGCGGTCACGGCGTCGATGCGCGAGACCCGGTAGGCGTTGACGCGTTCGCGGCCCCGCGCCACGCAGTACCAGGCGGTGCCCTTGAGCACCAGGCCGAACGGTTCGAGGGTGCGTTCGACCTCGGCGTTGTCCCATTTGCGGTACCGCACGCGCAGCCGCCGCTGCTCCCAGACGGCCCCGGCGACGGCGTCGAGGTGCGGCGGCGCCTCCGGGTCGCGGAACCAGCCGGGCGCGTCGACGTGGACCCGCTCCTGGATGCGCTCGGCCATCGAGCGCTGCTCCCGCGGCATCGCCGCCAGCAGCTTGAGCTGGGCCGCCTCGAGTGTCGGGCCGAGCCCGAGGTGGGCGGCGGTGGCGCCGCTACCGGTCAGGAACAGCGCCGCCGCCTCGTCGGTGGTGAGCCCGGTGAGGCTGGTCCGGTAGCCGTCGACGAGCTGGTACCCGCCGGCCGGGCCGCGGTCGGCGTAGACGGGCACCCCGGACGCCGACAGCGCGTCGATGTCGCGGTACACCGTCCGGACCGAGACCTCCAGCTCGTCGGCGATCTGCTGCGCGGTGAGCCGCCCGCGGGTCTGCAGGAGCAGCAGCGTCGACAGCAGCCGGCTCGCCCGCACGTCAGTCGGGCTTGTTCGCGTAGACCGAGCTCCGGACGTACAGCACGTAGAGCCAGGTCAGGCCGAAGACGATGCCGAGCGCCAGCAGTGACCAGTGCAGCGCCCCGCCGGCGAGCAGCGCGACCTGCACGACCAGCCCGGCCCACCAGGCCCAGGCCCGCTTGAGCAGGCCGCAGAGCGCGAAGCAGACGACCGCCAGGACCACGCAGGCCCAGATGGCGGCGGTGTTGCCGCCGTCGCCGAGCTTGGCGAGGGGCAGCAGCGCGAGCAGCAGCACGATGCCCTCGACGGCGAGGGCGGCCGCACCGACGCCGCGGACGGCGGCGCCGGGGTTCTTGAGGCCGGCCGGCTGGCTCATCGCTTCAGCAGCCCGCGGGCGTCGGCGACGGTCACGACCGAACCGGTGATGAGGATGCCGATCGTGCCGGGCACCGCGTTGTCGGACTCGGCGAGGGTGACGGCCGTGTCGATCGCGTCGGGAAAGTCCGGTACCACATGAACCCGATCGGGGCCGAAGACCTCCTCGGCCAGCGCGCCCAGCTGCGCCGCCGACATGGCCCGCGGCGAGGTGTTGCGGGTGACGACGATGCTCTCGGTGATCGGCTCCAGCAGCTCCAGCATGCCCTCGACGTCCTTGTCGGCGAGCGCGGCGACGACCGCGACCAGCCCGGCGAACGCGAACTCCTCGGTGAGGGCCTTGACCGTGGCCTGCATGCCGGCCGCGTTGTGCGCGGCGTCGAGCAGGATCGGCGGCGAGTTGCGGACCCGCTCGAGCCGGCCCGGCGAGGTGGCCCCGGCGAAGCCGTCGCGGACGGCCTCGGCGTTGAGCGACCGCTCGGTGCCGGCGCCGAGGAACGCCTCGACGGCGGCGAGCGCGATCGCGGCGTTCTGCGCCTGGTGCTCGCCGTGCAGCGGCAGGAAGATCCCCTCGTAGACGCCGGACAGGCCCTGCAGGGTGAGTACCTGCCCGCCGACGGCGAGGTCGCGCTGCACCACGCCGAACTCGCGGCCCTCGCGGGCGATCGTCGCGCCGACCTCCGCGCAGCGCTCCAGGATCGGGCGCATCGCCTCGTCGGGCTGCAGCGCGCAGATGAGCGTCGAGCCCTTGTGGACGATGCCGGCCTTGGCCAGCGCGATGTCCTCGATCGTGTCGCCGAGCCACTCGGTGTGGTCGAGGCCGATCGGGGTGATGACCGTGGTCTGCGCCTGGAGCACGTTGGTGCTGTCGTCGGCGCCGCCGAGGCCGACCTCGACCACGGCCACGTCGACGGGCGCGTCGGCGAACGCGGCGAAGGCCATCGCCGTGGTCATGTCGAAGTACGTCAGGGGCTCGTCGCTGCGCGCGTCGAGGTACCCGGCGAGCGGCGCGACCTCCTCGTACACCTCGACGAAGCGCTCCTCGCTGATCGGCTCGCCCTCGATGCTGATCCGCTCGGTGATGCTCTGCAGGTGCGGGCTGGTGTACCTCCCGGTGCGCAGCCCGTGCGCGCGCAGCAGCGAGTCGATCATCCGGGCCGTCGACGTCTTGCCGTTGGTCCCGGTGAGGTGGATCGCCGGATACGCGCGCTGTGGGCTGCCGAGCGAGTCGAGCAGCGCCTCGATCCGCGAGAGGTCGAAGACCATGCGGGTGAAGCCCCGCGCCTGGAGCTCCTGATCGACCTCGGAGAACGTGCTCACGACAACGCTTCCAGCTGGGACGTGATCCGGGCCAGGTCGGCCTCGGCGGCCTCCAGCCGCTGGCGGATCTTCGCCACCACGGGCTCGGGCGCCTTGTCGGTGAAGGCGGGGTTGCCGAGCTTGGCCCGGCACTGCGCGGCCTCCTTCTCCGCCGCCGCCTGGTCCTTCGTCAGCCGGGCCCGCTCGGCGGCCACGTCGATCGCGCCGCGGGTGTCGAGCTCGACGGTCACGCCGACGCCGACGGCCAGCTTGGCCGTCGCGGCGAAGTCGCCGCTCGCCGCTTCTTCGACATCGAGGCGCGCCAATGAGCGGATCAGGCCCTCGTGCGCGGTGAGGCCGGCCCCGGCGAGCCCGTCGAGCCGGGCCACGACCCGCTGCGACGGCTTGACGCCCTGGTCGGCCCGGAACCGGCGGACCTCGGTGACGACCCGCTGCAGGTTCGCCAGTTCGGCCTCGGCCGCGTCGTCGATCCGCGCCGCGTCGGCCGCCGGCCAGGCGGCGCGCACGACCGTGCGCTCGCCGGTGAGCGTGGTCCACAGCTCCTCGGTGACGAACGGCATGATCGGGTGGAGCAGCCGCAGCAGGCGGTCGAGCACGTGCCCCAGGACGCGCCGGGTGCGGTCCTTGGCCGCCTCGTCGTCGCCGTTGAGGACCGGCTTGGTCAGCTCGAGGTACCAGTCGCAGACGTCGTCCCAGGCGAAGTGGTACAGCGTGTCGCAGACCTTGGCCAGCTCGAACGCCTCGAACTGCTCGTCGACCTCGCCGATCACGTGCTGGAGCCGGGACAGCACCCAGCGGTCGACCGTCGTGAGCTGCTCCTGCGGCGGCAGCTCGCCGTCGAGGGTCGCGCCGTTGCCGAGCCCGTACCGCGTGGCGTTCCACAGCTTGTTGCAGAAGTTCCGGGCGCCCTGCACCCAGTCCTCGCTCACCGGCACGTCGGCGCCCGGGTTGGCGCCGCGGGCCAGCGTGAAGCGGGTGGCGTCGGCGCCGAAGCGCTCGATCCAGTCCAGCGGGTCGACGACGTTGCCGAACGACTTCGACATCTTCTTGCCGTACTGGTCGCGCACCATGCCGTGCAGCATGATCACGTCGAACGGCTGGCGGCCGTCCATGGCGTAGAGCCCGAACATCATCATCCGGGCGACCCAGAAGAAGAGGATGTCGTACCCCGTGACGAGCACGCTCGTCGGGTAGAACTTCGCCAGGTCGGCGGTCTCGTCGGGCCAGCCGAGCGTGGAGAACGGCCACAGCGCCGAGGAGAACCAGGTGTCGAGCACGTCGGGGTCCTGGGTCCAGCCGGGACCGGTCGGCGCCTGCTCGTCGGGGCCGACGCAGACGACCTCGCCCTCCGGCCCGTACCACACCGGGATGCGGTGCCCCCACCACAGCTGCCGGGAGATGCACCAGTCGTGCATGTTGTCGACCCACCCGAAGTACCGCTTGGTGAGCTCCTGGGGCTCGACCCGCACCCGCCCGTCGCGCACGGCGTCGCCGGCCGCCTTGGCCAGGGGCCCGGTGCGCACGAACCACTGCAGCGACAGCCGCGGCTCGACGGTCGTGCTGCACCGCTGGCAGTGCCCGACGGCGTGCAGGTACGGCCGCTTCTCGGCGACGATGCGCCCATCGGCGCGCAGCGCGGCGACGATCGCCGGCCGGGCCTCGAACCGGTCCAGGCCGAGGAACGGCCCGTGCACGGTGATCACGCCGTGGTCGTCCATGATCGTCAGGTTGGGCAGGCCGTGCCGCTGGCCGATCTCGAAGTCGTTGGGGTCGTGCGCCGGGGTGACCTTGACCGCACCGGTGCCGAACGCCGGGTCGACGTGCTCGTCGGCGACGATCGGGATCCGCCGCCCGGTCAGCGGCAGCTCGACCTCGGTGCCGACCAGGTGCCTGTACCGCTCGTCGTCGGGGTGCACGGCGACCGCCGTGTCGCCGAGCATGGTCTCCGCCCGGGTGGTGGCCACGACGATCGCGCCGTCACCGTCGCCGTAGCGGATCGAGACCAGCTCGCCCTCGTCGTCGGAGTGCTCGACCTCGATGTCGCTCAGCGCGGTGAGGCAGCGCGGGCACCAGTTGATGATGCGCTCGGCCCGGTAGATGAGGTCGTCCTCGAACAGTCGCTTGAAGATGGTGAGCACGGCCCGGGACAGGCCCTCGTCCATCGTGAACCGCTCACGGCTCCAGTCGACGGAGTCGCCGAGCCGGGTCATCTGCCCGAGAATCTTGCCGCCGGACTCGGCCTTCCACTGCCAGACCCGCTCGACGAACGCCTCCCGCCCGAGGTCGTGGCGCGACAGGCCCTCGCCCGCCAGCTGCCGCTCGACCACGTTCTGCGTGGCGATGCCGGCGTGGTCCATGCCGGGGAGCCAGAGTGTCTCGTACCCCTGCATGCGCCGCCGGCGGGCCAGCGAGTCCTGGACGGTGTGGTCCAGGGCGTGGCCGATGTGCAGCGACCCAGTGACGTTCGGGGGCGGCAGCACGATCGTGAACGGCGGGCGGTCGCTCTTCGCGTCCGCCTGGAAAAGGCCGTCGGCTACCCATTGCTCGTACCGCCGCTGCTCAACGTCACCGGGCGCGTACTGAGCCGAGAGCGCCGGGGCCCCGCTGGGGGTTGCCTCGCTCGTCCGTGGAGTATCCGTCACACGCAAAGTCTAGAACTGTCGCATGGGGGGTCTACGCTCGCCAGTGCCCCCTCACTCAGGAGACTGATCGACGGTGACCTACCCGCCCAGCCCGCAGGACGACGAGCCGCGTTCCCAGCCGTTCCAGCCGATGTCGTACGACCTCGCGCCCGAGTTCGGCACGCCGCAGCCACCGCCCGCGGACGCCCCGGTGTACGGGCCGCCACCCGGCTATCAGCAGCCTCCACCGCCGGCCCCGGCCTACCCGCCGGCGGCCTACCAGCCGTATGCGCCGCCACCCGGTCCGGTGTACGCGGCGCCGGTGCCGGTCGTGCCGCCCGCGCCGCCGAAGAAGGGCCACGCCCTCAAGGTCACGCTGAGCATCGTCAGCGGCATCTTCCTCATCTGCGCGATCGCCGCGTGCGTCTTCCTCTGGCCGATCGTCGCCGAGGGCGGCGCCACGGTGACCACGCCGGCGAGCCTGCCCGGCGGCCTGCAGAAGCAGGAGTCGGCGGAGATGGAGCAGCTGGTCGCGTCGATGGAGGCCGACCTGCGCAACGACCTGGACACGGTCGACCAGGTCGTGGCCGGCATCTACTCCGACGCCGACCCGCAGAACGTCGTGGTCATCGTCGCCGCGGCCGCGACGATCATCAGCCCCGGCTCGGAGCTGGACAACGCCTTCAAGGGCTTCACCAGCGGCGCCGGCAACAGCGTGTCGATGGGCAGCCCGACGGAGTACGACGCGGGCAAGTGGGGCGGCACCCTGAAGTGCGCCACGGGCCAGAGCTCGAGCATCGACATGACGCTGTGCGCCTGGGCCGACCACGGCACGCTGGGCATCGGCGTCTTCATCAACCGCTCCGCGTCCGAGTCCGCCGCCCTGTTCCGCGACATCCGCGACGTGGTCCAGAGCCGCTGACCCCGCTGACCCCAGCCGCGCCTGCGCCGGCCGAGCTCGCCCGCCGCACCTGCGACAACTGGCTCGGTCGGTCGACCGACCGATTGGCAGCGCTTTCCTTCGGTCAGTCGACCGACCAACTGAGCGCGGTCTCTCTCGGTCGGTCGACCGACTGACTGGTCGCGGTTTCCTTCGGTCAGTCGACCGACCGCGGGGACCGAGTGGCAGCGCTTTCCCTCGGTCGGTCGACCGACCGAGCGAGCGCGGTCTCTCTCGGTCGGTCGACTGACCGAGTGGCAACGCCTTCTTTCGGTCAGTCGACCGACCAAGTGGTCGCTGTTTCTTTCGGTCGGTCGACTGACCGAGTGGCAACGCTTTCCCTCGGTCGGGTGACCGACCAAGCGAGCGCGGTCTCTCTCGGTCGGGCGACTGACCGACTGGCAACGCCTTCTTTCGGTCAGTCGACCGACCAAGTGGTCGCTGTTTCTTTCGGTCGGTCGACTGACCGAGTGGCAACGCTTTCCCTCGGTCGGGTGACCGACCTAGTGAGCGCGGTTTCCTTCGGTCGGGCGACCGACCGAAGGCCGTGCGGGGATTCGCCCAGGGCGGCCGGAGCCGTCGCGCCCCACGTTCCCGGTGTGGTGCTGGGTCCCATCCGCCCCCTCTCTCGAGGGTCAGGAGCGGTGTTCCACGGCCTGGCGGAGGTCCAGGAAGGCCTTCGCCGCGTCGGCGGGCTGACGGCCGGGCAGGAGCGCCACGCCGACCGAGCCGTTGTCGGCCCAGCCGCACACCGGGAGGTCGCCGTCCTGGGTGGTGGTCACGCCGCAGCGCATGATGCCGCCCAGGTCGCCGGCGGGGACGTCGCGCAGGTCGCGTACGCCGCCGCTGTCGTCGGCCATGACCGTGAACGCGTCCTTGAGCGAGTCCTCGGGCTTCCACACCCTTGCGGTGCCGGCCACGAGGATGACGCTGTTGGTCTGGTCCTTGTAGATGAGGCCGACGCTGGCGTCCAGGTTCACCTCGGAGGCTATGGCGTCGCGGACGTACTCCGCGGTGCTCTTCGCGTCGTCGCTCTTGTCGAGCGTGAAACTGCCGACCTGGTCCGGTGACCGCAGCTCGGTGTCGCTCTGTTGGAGCACCTGGAAGACCGTCGGTCCGTACACGATGCCCGACACCAGCAGCGCCACGCCGGCCAGGGCGGCGCAGACGATCGCGATCCGCTTGATCGGCAGCGCCCGACGGGGAGCTTCCTCCTGCTCGTCGTCGTACTCGTCCGCCGATCGAAACAGCCCAGAGGGTTCGGCCATCGGCGCAGCGTAGCAGCGCCACCTGAGTACCTCATCCGGGGCGCCACCGCGGAAATGCGCCGGCGATAAAGCCTGAGAAACGCTTCAGGGGCCCACCGTCTGGTGGGCCCCTGAAGGAAAGGTTTGTCCGGCGGCGTCCTACTCTCCCACACTCT
>NZ_JBEXCY010000238.1:0-16579 GCF_040605515.1 Dactylosporangium sp. NPDC005572
CGCGGCGGCGGCGTGCCGGCGGCCTGCCCGGCGGTGCCGCGGTCCGGCTGGGCGTACGCGAGGCCCGCGAGCGCCAGCGCCGTCAGGGTCGCCGCCCCGGTCACCGCGGTCACGCGGCGGCGGTGGGTGGCCCGCGCGTGGCGGTACACGTCCTCCGCATGCAGGCGCGACGGGGGCGTCTCGTCGCCGGCGTACCCCCGCAGCATCTCCTCGATCATCGTGTGCTCCTCGACAGTTGCGGGGCCAGGCTGCGGCGCAGCGCGGCCAGCCCGGTGGCGGTGCGGCTCTTGATGGTTCCCTCGGAACGGCCCAGCAGCCTGGCGACCTCTGCGACCGGCAGGTCGCACAGGAACCGCAGGACGACGACGATCCGCTGCCGCTCGGGCAGCCGGTGCAGCGCCGCGCGGATCGCCAGCCGGTCGTCGACCGTCTCGCTGTCCCCGTTGACCGGCCGGTCGGGCGCACTGCCCCGCAGCAGGACCGCGGACCAGGGCCGCCGCCGGTCGGCGAGGCAGGCGTGGACGACCATGGTGTGGACGTACGCGTCGAGGTTGTCGACCTCCGCCATCCGCGGCCACCGCCGGTAGAGCACGGTCAGCGCGTTCTGCACGGCGTCGTCGGCACGATGCGCGTCGCCGAGCACGAGGCAGGCGACATGATGCAGCCGCGGTATCCGTGACCGGACATACTCGATGTAGTCGTGCTCCTGTTCGGCAAGCAATGACCTGCTCCCTCGGTCGTCGTTCCTCACCCAAGTCGATGCCGGCACCGCAGCGCCCGGTTCAAAACTCGCGCACCGTAGCCCACCAGGGGGCCGGGTCTTTGCCGCGGCGTCACGCCGGCGTGCGGGTGCGGGCGAGCATGCCGGCGGCGGCGACCAGGCAGGCGCCGCCGATGGCCGCGAGCACGGGCGGATAGGCGCCGGTAGTGTGCTGCAGGGCGGCGGCGCCAAGCGGGGCGCCGGCCTTGGCGAGGGTGACGGGTGCGGCGAGGGTGCCGGCGATGCTGGCGTAGGCGGTCGTGCCGTACCGCTCCGCGAGCAGTGCCGGGGTGGCGAGGCTGGCGACGCCGAACCCGAGGCCGAACGCGACGACGCCGGCGACCGCCCCGGCACGGGTGCCGGCGGCGAGCGGCAGCAGGAACGCGGCCGCGCCCTGGGTGGCGAACACGGCGGCGACCACCCTGGTCAGCCGCAGGCGGCGCTGGGCGCCGGTGAGCAGCAGGCGGCCGGTGACGGACAGGACGCCGAGCAGGCCGGCAACGGTGGCGGCGAACGTGGCCGGGTGCCCGGCGCTGGTGAGGAACCCGACGAGGTGGACGGTCATGGCGCTCATCGCGGCGCCGTGCGCGACGAACGCGACGGCGAGGCCGCCGCGGCGCCGGCGTGCAGGTCCGTGGCGATCGGGTGGAGCAGGACGGCGAAGGCGTAGTACAGGGTGCCGTAGCCGACGGTCTGGGTGACGGCGAACGCGGCGACGATCCGCCAGCCGTGGAACACCGGCCGCCGGCCGCGGACGTGCTGGTCCGCAGCCGGCGGCGTCGTGGTGGTCATCAGCCGCAGCAGGCGCCGCCGGCCTGCTCCCCGCCACTGGTGCTGGTGACGGGGAGCAGGGTGAGCGGCGCGGACAGCAGGCCGCGCCCGGCTTCGACGGTGACGGTGGCGGCGATCGTGGTGTCGCCGACGACGGGGTTGCTGTTGCACACGCCGGTCTCGGGCAGGTCGAGCTGGACGTCGCGGGCGGCGGCCCAGTCCCCGGCGAGGGCGGCGACGACGGAGCGGGCCTGCTCGTAGCCGGTGGCGAGCAGGAACGTCGGGGCGCGCCCGTAGCTCTTGACGCCGACGGCGTAGTACCCCGGTTCGGGGTGGGACAGCTCGTCGACGCCGTGTGGCGGGACGGTGCCGCAGGAGTGCTCGTTGGGGTCGATGAGCGGGGCGAGGGCGCGGGTGGAGCCGAGGATCGGGTCGAGGTCCAGCCGCAGTTCGGCGGTGATGGCGTGGTCCGGGCGGAACCCGGTCGCCGACACGATCCGGTCCACGACGAGCTCCCGGACACCGTCGGACACCGTCACCCGGCCGTCGGCGGCGCTGGTGAGTGCCTGGACCGGGAACCCGGTGACGAGCTCGATGACGCCGGCCTCGACCTGCTCCCGCAGCCGGGTGCCGAGCGCGCCCCGGGCGGGCAGGGCGTCGGCGGCCTCGCCGCCGAAGGTCCGCGCCGCGTTGCCCGCGCGGATCGCCCACACCACGCTGGTGCCCGGCACCTGCGCGGCGAGTTCGGCGAGGGACAGCAGCGTGTTCGCTGCCGAGTGCCCGGCGCCGACGACCAGCGTCCGCCGGCCGGCGAACCGCGCCCGGTCGGTGCCGAGCACGTCGGGCAGGGCGTGCTCGACGAATCCGGCCGAGGCGTGTTCGCCGCGGGCCGGGATGCCGGAGGCGCCGAGGACGTTCGGGGTGGTCCACGTCCCGGAGGCGTCGACGACGGCCTTGGCGATCATGTCGGTACCGTCGGCGAGGCGCACGAGCAACGGGGCGCGCTCCCGGCCGGCGGTGCGCAGCCGGTCGACGCCGAGCCGCGCGACGGCCTCGACCCGGGCTCCGTAGCGGACGTGCGGCTTGAGGGCCGGCAGGTCGGCCAGGGGCTGCAGGTAGTCCGCGGCGAGCCGGCCGCCGGTCGGCAGGATCTCCGGGTCCGGCTCGACCCACCCCGCGTCGATGAGGAGACGGCGGGCGGCGGTGTCGATGTTGTACCGCCAGGGCGAGAACAGCCGGACGTGCCCCCACTGGCGCACGGCCGCGGCGGGCCCGTCGCCGGCCTCGAGGACGGTGAACGGCAGGCCGCGCTCGGCGAGGTGCGCGGCGGCGGCCAGCCCGACGGGGCCGGCGCCGATGACGACGACGGGAAGCTCGGTGCTCATCGCGGAAGTCCTTCCATTGTCTTGATATTCGTCGAGTCAGGTGGCCGGGGCGGCGGCGACGAGCAACCCGGTCGCCACGACCAGCCGCGCGACGGCGACCAGCGTGGACGTCTCGACCCGGTCCGGCGTGTCGGCCGGGCTGTGGTAGCCGGCCATCCCGGCGCCGATCCCGGCCGCCGCGAGCCCCGCGGCGGCGTACCGCCGGTTGTCGGAGGCCACCGGTCCCGCCACGAGCGGCAGCCCGGTGTGCCGGCCGGCCTGGTCGAGCGCGGCGAGCAGGCCGTGCGCCGGGCCGCCCGCCTCGACGGCGGCGGCGGTGTTGAGGTGCCCGGCCCCATCGACGTTGACGACGAGCGGTGCGGCGCCGGTCGCGCGCAGTTGGGCGGCGTGGTGGGCGGAGCCGAGGGCGCCGGCCTCCTCCCCGTCGAGCAGCGCGATGCCGAGCCCGATCCCGTCGGGGAGGGTCTCGGCCAGCACCCGGCCGGCCTCGAGGACGACGGCCACGCCGCTGCCGTTGTCCGCCGCGGCCGGCTGGCGCAGCCCCGGATGGTCGCCGACGCCGTCGTAGTGCGCGGTCAGCAGCAGCTCCGGCCCGCCGGTGCCGGCCCGCCACCGGGCGTGGAGGTTGGCCGCGGGCACGTCGAGCCGGCGGATCGGTGCGTTGCCGGCCAGCCAGCCGGCACCGGCCTGCGCGGCGGCGTGCACGGCGCGGTGGGTCGCGGTGTCGAGGGTGAGGATCGGCAGCGGGCCGGGGTTCGGCCCGGCGAGCATCGTGTACTGCCAGCCGTCGGCGTCCACGCCCCGGCCGAGGAGCAGGCCGAGCGCGCCCTGGGCGTGGCCGTAGGCGTCGAACAGCGTCATCCCGGCGGGCACGAGGACCCACCGGCCGGAGGGGTCGCCCGCCCCCGCGACGGCGAGGCCGCCCCGGCGGACCAGCGGCCGGTCGGCGGAGGCGAGATGCACGGCCACGTCCCGCCCGAACCGCAGTGCCCCGCCTGACGCCCCGCCCGACCAGGACACCGTCGGCACGGCGTACACCTCGGGCACGTGCGGCACGGTGAACGGCTCCAGCGTCACGGCCGCGCCGGCGTCGTCGAGGTGCCGGGCCAGCCAGGCGCGGGCCGCGGCCCCGCCGGCGCTGCCGACCCGCCGGCCCGCGAACGCCTCCCCGGCGAGGGTCGCGACGGTCGCCGCCATCCGCTCACCGGCGACTCGGCCGAGCGCCACCTGGAGGCGGTCGGTGAGCGTCGGGGTGCTCATCCGCAGCAGCCCTGACCCGCGGCGACCGCGCCTGCCTCGGCCCTGCTGCCGCAGCAGGAGTCCTCCGCGGTGGTGCCGCAGCACGGGGCGCCCGCCGTGGCCGGCTCGGGCAGGGTGAGGGTGGCGGTGGGCGGGTTGCCGCAACAGCCGCCCGCCCCCGCGACGTGCAGTGCGGCGGCCGGGTCGCCGGCGAACCCGCCGGGGGTCTCGTCGCTCATGATGCGTCCTTTCGTCGGTGCCGGCGGCCGGTCAGCGCGGGCCGGTGAGGGTCGTGAGGTGGGTGCGGGTGCGCTCGATGCGGGCGTGGGCCCGCTGGTCGGCGGTGGTGACCTCGGCGCAGCCGTCGCAGAACCGGACCCGGTCCGGTGTGCCGGCGCGGCGTCTGATGCGGAACATGTCGGTCTCCTCGAACCAGACAAAGCGTCTGTCTTGACGTTTGTCTAATCAACGGTTGCACGCTGATTCGAGATCTGTCAACCTAGAGGCATGTCGAATCAGCCGGCGGTGCTCACCCTCACCGACCTCAACGCCGCCGAGCCCTGCTGCACCCCCATCGCGGAGCAGCGCATCCCCGCCGAGACCGCCGCGGTGCTCGCGCCGGCGTTCAAGGCGCTCGGCGATCCGGTCCGGCTCCAGCTCATGTCGATGATCGCCTCCGCGAACGGCGGGGAGATCTGCGTCTGCGACCTCACCCCGGCGTTCGAGCTCTCCGGCCCGACGATCTCCCACCACCTGAAGACCCTGCGTGAGGCGGGTCTCGTCGACGCCGACCGCCGCGGCACCTGGGTCTACTACCGGGCCCGCCCGGCCGTGCTGCGCCAGCTCGCCGCCCTGCTGGCGGTGGAGGCGGCGGCCTGAGTGCCCGCTTGACGATCCGGAGATGGCTCAGCAATCATTGAGTCAATGAGTGCCGATCTTTCCTCGCTGCAGGCGCGGGCCCGGGTGCACGCCGCGCTCGGCGATCCCGCCCGCCTCGCCATCGTCGACACCCTCACCCTGGGCGACGCCTCGCCCGGCGAGATCGGGCACGACCTGGGGCTGCCGACCAACCTCGTCGCCCACCACGTCAAGGTGCTGCAGGACGCCGGCCTGGTGACCCGGACCCGCTCGGAGGGCGACCGCCGCCGCACCTATCTGCGGCTCGTCCCGGAGGTACTGGCATCACTCGCGCCACCACCCCTGGACCGCGCCGACCGCGTGGTGTTCGTCTGCACCCACAACTCGGCCCGCTCCCAGTTGGCCGCCGCGCTGTGGCGTGACCGCACCGGCGGTGCCGTCGCCTCCGCGGGCACGCACCCCGCCGCCCGCGTCCACCCCCGCGCGGTCAACGTCGCGCACCGCCACGGCCTCACTCTCGAGCCGGCCGGCACCGCGCACGTCACCGACGTCGTCCACGACGGCGACCTCGTCATCGCCGTGTGTGACAACGCCCACGAGGACCTCGCCGGCCCCGGCGCACCGGTGCGGCCGCGGCTGCACTGGTCGGTGCCGGACCCGGCCCGCGTCGACACCGACGCCGCGTTCGAGGCCGCCTATGCCGAGCTCGCCGGCCGTGTCGACCGCCTGGCCCCCGCGGTCGTCCCGGCCTGAGGCCCGGACCCCGCACCCCTGCGGCGGCGCCTGCCGGTAGGCAATCCAGGAAGGTTGGCGTAAAGTTGTCAATCCCTACCGGGTAACAAGGATTTCCGGCCGTGTCGACGATTGGGACGAGCACCGTGACGGACCTCAACGAGGCGGCCGGGCCGCATGGGCGATTCGCGCAGGGACTCGGCCGGCCCCGTCGCTGCCGGCCCGACCGCCCGCTGATCGCCGCCCGCCCGGCGGGTGAGCGCCGTGGCTGACCCGCTCGACCTGGTCCACCTGCGGACGCTGGTGGCCATCGCCGACTGCGGCGGGTTCCACCGGGCCGCGGCCGCCCTGCGGGTGAGCCAGTCCACCGTGAGCCAGCACGTCCGGCTGCTGGAGCGGCGGCTCAAGGAGCCGCTGGTGGAGAAGGCCGGCCGAGGCGTGCGGCTCACGGTCCACGGCGAGGCGCTGCTGGTCGAGGCGCGGCGGATCCTGGCGGTGCACGACGAGTCGCTGCGCCGGCTGGAGGTCGTGGCGGAGCGGGTGATCGTGGTCGGGTGCACCGAGCATGCGGCCGACCGGATGCTGCCGCAGCTGCTGGCTGCGATGCGGCACGGGTTCCCGGGGCGGACCGTGCGCTTCAGGATCGACCGCTCGACGCAGCTGGCGCAGGCCGTCGTGCGCGGCGCCCTGGACCTCGCCGTCGTGCTGGCCGGATCCGAACCGCTCGGCACGCCGGTCACGCAGCTGCCGCTGCACTGGTACTCCGCCGCGCAGTTCACGCCGCCGGCCGCCGGTGACGCCTGGCCCGTCGTGGCGTTCGAGGAGCCGTGCGGGCTGCGGCAGCGGGCGTTGCAGGCCCTGGAGGTGGACGGGCGGACGGCCACCATCATCGCCGAGTCGACCAGCCTCGACGGCGTGGTCGCGGCGGTCCGGGCCGGCCTCGGGGTGGCGCTGCTGCCCAGTACCGGGCGGACGCCCACCGGTCTGGTCGTGCGGCGGGAGCTGCCGGAGGTGGGCACGATCGGGCTGCATCTCGCCGCCCGCCGGGGCATCGACCCCGAGCTCGAGCGCCTGGCCGGCGAGGTGAGCCGCGAGTTCTTCGCGTCCCGCGCCGATCTGCGCAGCGTCGCCTGACCGCACCGATCGGAGCTGCCGATCGGTGCCGTGCGGCAATCCCGGTTGGATGTATTCCCATCGGTTAAATAGGCTTTAGGTGCGGCCGGCCGTACCGAGCGCCGGGCCGTCCGCCTACCGAGGAGTGCGACCCATGCCGGTCGAGTTCATCAGCGCCATCAACGTCAACGCCAGCAACGAGGTCAACGGGCGCGGCGACCCGGCGCTGGACGTCGATTACCTGCGCCGCTACGCCCGCGTGCTGGAGGACGGCGGCTTCGACTACACCCTGGTGCCGTACAACTCCACCTTCCACGACCCGTTCGCCGTGGCCGCCGCGCTGACCCAGTTCACCGAGCGGCTCAAGCCGATCATCGCGCTGCGACCCAACACGATCTACCCGACCGTCGCCGCCAAGTCGCTGGCCACCATCGACCAGCTGTCCGGCGGCCGGGCCGTCGTGCACTTCATCGCCGGCGGCAGCGATGCCGAGCAGGCCCGGGAGGGCGACCGGCTGGGCAAGACGGAGCGGTACGAGCGCGAGGAGGAGTACATCCGGATCCTGCGCAAGGTCTGGTCGTCGACCGTGCCGTTCGACCACGCCGGGAGGTACTACTCCTTCGAGGACTTCGTCTCGGTGGTGCGTCCGGCGCACGGCAGCATCCCGGTCTCCGTCGGCGGGTCGTCCGACGAGGCGTACCGCGTGGGCGGCGCCCTGGGCGACATCTTCGGCCTGTGGGGCGAGCCGCTGGCCGACACCAGGCAGCAGATCGACCGGGTGACCGCCGAGGCCCGGCGGGCCGGCCGCACGGACACCCCGCGCATCTGGGTCACGTTCCGCCCGATCGTCGCCGCGACCGACGCGCTGGCCTGGGACAAGGCGCACCGGATCCTGGAGATCCTGCAGGGCCGCGGCGGCGCCGGGCTGTGGTCGACCAAGCAGCGGTGGAGCGGTACCGGCGGCCCGGCGAACGTCGGGTCGCAGCGGCTGCTGGAGATCGCCTCCCGCAAGGACCTGCACGACCGGGCCCTGTGGACCCCGACGGCGACGGCGACCGGCGCGGCCGGTGCCTCGACCGCGCTGGTCGGCAGCTACGAGACGGTCGCCGCGGCGATCCTCGACTACGTCGACCTCGGCGCCGACCTGATCTCGATCCGCGGCTACGACAACCTCAACGACGCCATCGACTACGGCCGGTACATCATCCCGCTCGTCCGCCAGGAGCTGGCCCACCGCGCCGAGACCGGCCGCCGCGGCCAGGTCGTCGCCCAGCCGCCGCTCGCCGACGTGGTGACCGCGCGGGGAGCCGCCACGTGAGCCGCTACGTCGTGATCGGCGGCGGTGCCGTCGGCGGGCTCCTCGCCGCGCAGCTGGAGCTGGCCGGCATCGCCACGGTCCTGGTCGCCCGGGGCGCCCACCTCGCCGCGATCCGGGCCGACGGGCTGCGCATCCGGCGCCCGCACGGCGACGACGTGGTCCGGCTGGCGACCGCCGGCGGCCCGGACGAGGTGCGGCTGTCCACCGAGGACGTGCTCGTGCTGGCGACCAAGGCCCAGGACGCCGGGGCCGCGCTCACCGCCTGGGCCTGGCGGCCCGTCCACGACGGCGCCGGCGCGGCCGTCGGCCTCGGCGCCGACCTGCCCGTCCTCACCGTCCAGAACGGGATCGGCACCGAGGAGGAGGCGCTGCGCCGGTTCGCCCGCGTCTACGGCGTCACGGTCGGCGTGGCCGCGAGCTACCTGGTCCCCGGCGAGGTGGTCAGCCCGTCGTACCCGACGGTGGGCATCGCCTGGCTCGGCCGCTACCCCGACCAGGCCGGCGACCCGGACCAGGAGCGCTTCGCCCGGGACCTGACCGCGGCCGGGTTCGGCGTGCACAGCGTTCCCGACATCTCCGCGTGGAAGGCCCGCAAGCTGCTGGGCAACGTCCGCAACGGCCTCGACCTGTTCGACGGTACCGAGGAGGAGAAGGCCCGCGCGGGTGCCCTGCTCGTCGCGGAGGCCGAGGCGGCGTACGCGGCTGCCGGCATCACGCCGGCCGGCGGCGCCGATGCCGTGCGCGCGGGCATCACCCTGACCTTCGGCACCGTCCCTGGTCACGTGTCGGGCCGGCTGTCGACCTGGCAGAGCTTCGCCCGCGGCACGTCCAGCGAGGTCGACCACCTCAACGGCGAGATCGTCCGGCTCGGGCGCCGCCACGGCGTGGCGACGCCGGTGAACGAGCGGCTGCAGCGCCTGCTCGGTGCACAGGCCGCGGCCGGCCTGCCGCCGGGCGTGAACCGGGTCAGTGACCTGCTGGTTGTGACGGCCGACGCCCGTGCCTGACCCGGCCGTACTGTTCACCGACCGCTCCGGCTTCCCGCCCGACGGCCCGCCGCGGGCCGTCGTGCGGGCCCGGACCGTCGCCGACGTCCAGCGCACCCTCGCCGAGGCCGGCCGGACCGGCACGCCGGTCGTCACCCGCGGGGCCGGCACCGGCCTGGCCGGCGGCGCCGTGACCGGTCGCGGCGCGATCGTGCTCGACGTGTCGGGCCTCGACCGCATCCTCGGCATCGACCCGGTCGACGGGATCGCCCGCGTCGAGCCCGGCGTGATCACCGCCGACCTGGACCGTGCGGCCGCCGAGCACGGCCTGATGTACGCGCCGGACCCGGGCAGCGTGGCGATCTCCACCGTGGGCGGCAACATCGCCACCAACGCCGGCGGCCTGCGCGGCGCCAAGTACGGCGTCACCCGCGACAGCGTCCTGGCCCTGGACGTCGTGCTCGCCGACGGCACGCTGCTGCACCTCGGCCACGACACCGTCAAGGGCGTCGTCGGGCTCGACCTCGTCGGCCTGGTCGTCGGCTCCGAGGGCACGCTCGCCGTGGTCGTCGGGGCCACCCTGCGGCTGCTGCCGCGACCGGCCCGGGTGGCGACCGCCGTGGCGTACTTCGCCTCGGTGACCGCCGCCGCGGACGCCTCGATCGCCCTGAGCGCCGCCGGCCTGCGCCCGGCGGTGCTCGAGCTGGTCGACGGCCGGACCCTGGCCGCCATCGACGACCTGCGCGGCACCGGCCACGCCGGGCGGGGCGCGGCGCTGCTGCTGGTGCAGACCGACGGGTACGGCGCGGGAGAGGAGATCGAGGCGGTCGCCGCGGTGCTCGCCCGCACCGCGCTCACCGTCGAGACCACGCTGGACCCCGCCACCGCGGCGGCGCTGTCCGCCGCGCGCCGCGACGCGCTGCCTGCCATCGAGGCGAAGGGCCGGGTGCTCATCGAGGACATCGCCGTGCCCCGGTCCCGGCTCGCCGAGGCGATCGACGGCGTCCACGCGATCGCGGCCGCCACCGGCACCGACGTGTTCGTGTTTGCCCACGCCGGCGACGGGAACCTCCACCCGATCATCCTGGTCGACACCGAAGCGGCCGCGCAGCAGGCGGCCGACGACATCTTCGCGCTGGCGCTGGCGCTGGGCGGCACGGTCAGCGCCGAGCACGGTGTCGGCCTGCTCAAGCGCGCCTGGCTGGAGCGCGAGCTCGGCGCGGACGCGCTGGCCCTGCAACGGCGCATCAAACAGCTCTTCGACCCAGCCGGCATTCTCAACCCCGGAAAGGCCCTCTGACACATGACCAAGGCACCCGTCCTCGTGACCGTCGCCGAGCTCGCCGAGCGCATCCTGCCCGCGTCGCCCGGCGGCGTCCGGCTGCTCGACGTGCGCTGGCGCCTCGGCGACCCGGCCGGTCACGAGCACTACCTGGCCGGCCACCTTCCCGGCGCGGTCTACGCCGACCTCGACGCCGAGCTGGCCGCCCCGGCCGCCGAGGGGCTCGGCCGCCACCCGCTGCCGGACGTCGCCGACCTGCAGGCTGCCGCGCGGCGCTGGGGCATCCGCGCCGGCGACACGGTCGTCGCCTACGACGACAACGGCAACCTCGCCGCCGCCCGGGCCTGGTGGCTGCTGCGCTGGGCCGGCGTCGCCGACGTCCGCCTGCTCGACGGCGGCCTGGCCGCGTGGCGGGCGGCCGGTCACCCGGTCGTGACCGGTGAGGAGACGGCGGAGCCCGGCGACGTCGTGCTCGTCGCCGGCGCGCTGCCGTCGACGGACCCGGACGGCGCCGCCCGCATCGTCGCCGACGGTGGCGTGCTGCTGGACGCGCGGGCGGCCGAGCGCTACCGCGGCGAGCCGAACGCCATCGACCCGCGCCCGGGCCACATCCCCGGGGCGCTCAGCGCGCCGACGACCGAGAACCTCACCGCGGACGGGACGTTCCGCGACCCGGCCGAGCTGGCCGAGCGCTTCGCCGCGCTGGGGGTCACGCCGGGCCGCCCGGTCGGCGTGTACTGCGGATCCGGGGTCACCGCCGCACACGAGATCGCCGCGCTGCAGCTGGCCGGCATCGAGGACGTCGTGCTGTACCCAGGGTCGTGGTCGCAGTGGGCGACGCTGCCGGACCGGCCGGTCGTCGCCGGCGCCGAGCCCTACCCGCCGGCGCCGCTGGTCTCGGCGGAGGAGGCCGGTCGGCGGGTGGCCGGCGGGGCGGTCCTCGTCGACGTGCGCAGCGCGCCCCGCCGCGCCGCCGACGGTGAGATCCCGGGGGCGGTCATCGCCGACCGGCGGCGGCTGGCGGCCGAGTTCGGCCTGGACTCCCCGCTGCGGCACGCGCCGGTCACGTCCCTGGCGACCCCGATCGTGGTGGTGTGCGGGTCGGTCAACGGCTCCGGCCCGGTCGCCGCGGAGCTGGCCGGTCGTGGCTTCACCGACGTCGTGCACGTCGACGGGGGATTCGCCGCCTGGGCCGAGGCGGGTCTGCCGGTGACCGCGCCGGTGGCGGGCTGAACGGCGCTCCACCGCACCGTCGGCCGGTTGCGCACCGCCCCGTCAGGCGGCGTGCAGCCGGCCGAACGTGCTCTGGTGGAACACCAGCGGCGCGACGCCGCGGTCGGCGTCGAGCGCGTGCACGCGCAGCAGGACGATGTCGTGGTCGCCGGCCGGGATCTCGCGCTCGATGCCGCAGTCCAACCAGGCGCAGGCGCCATCGAGCAGGATCTCGCCGTTGCGGGTCGCCCGCCAGGTCACGCCGGCGAAGCGGTCGCCGCCACGGGTGCCGAGCTGGCGCCCCAGGTGCTCCTGATGCTCGGCGAGGACGCTGACGCCCAGCCGTCCGGCGTGGCGCAGCACCCGCCAGGTGTTCGACGCCCGGGCGACGCAGATCGACGCCAGTGGCGGGTCGAGCGACACCGAGGTGAACGAGCTCGCGGCGAGCCCGACGGGCAGGCCGTCGACCAGCGCCGCCACGGCCGTCACGCCGCAGGGAAAGGCGCCGAAGACCCGGCGCAGCTCGGCGGGGTCGAGTACCGGGCCCATGCCCATGTCGGTGGCCTGCCTTCCCGTCCGGCGACACCTCTGCTTTTCCTATCAGATCAATAGGTCTTGGCAAGGCCCCGACCGATCGCGAATCGCGGTCGGTGCCGACCTCGATTCCGCATTGGACATCGGGCCTATTTCCTATCACTCTGATAGGCATAATAGGAGATGTGCCCGGCGGCACGCTCTGGAGCAGAGAGGACCCCGCATGAGCGGCGTGCCCCCCTTCGACCCGGTCATCCCGGCGACCGCGGCACCGACGGCCGAGTTCATCAGCCTGTCGCACCTGAACCCGTCGACGGAGCTGAACCCCGTCCCGAGCCGCGGCATCGACCTGCCGTTCTTCCGCCGCTACGTGCGCGCGCTGGAGGAGGGCGGCTACGACTACACGCTGCTGCCCTACGGGTCCGGCGGGGCCGACTCGTTCGTCGTGGCCAGCGCGGTCGGCCAGCTGACCGAACGGATCAGGCCGATCGTCGCACTGCGGCCCAACACCACGTTCCCGACCGTCGCCGCGCAGAAGCTCGCCACGCTCGACCAGCTCACCGAGGGCCGGGCCGTGGTCCACCTCATCTCCGGCAGCAACGACGCGGAGCAGGCGCGGCAGGGCGACTACCTGCCGAAGGAGCGGCGCTACGCGCGCACGTCGGAGTACATCGACCTCCTGCGCCGCTCGTGGACCGAACCGGCGCCGTTCAGCCACGACGGCGAGTTCTACCGCTTCGACGGCTTCGGCCCGGGCTTCGCCCCCCACGGCGGCCCGATCCCCATCTCGATCGGCGGCCAGTCCGACGAGGCGTTCGCCGTCGGCGGCGCCAAGGCCGACATCTTCAGCTTCTGGGGCGAACCGCTCGCCGAGCTGCGCGGCGAGATCGACCGGGTCCACGCGATCGCCCGGGCGGCCGGGCGGACCACGCTGCCGCGGATCTGGGTGACCTTCCGCCCGATCATCGCCCAGACCGACGAACTGGCCTGGGCGAAGGCCCAGCGGTACGTGGCCCGGGTCGCCGAGACGTTCCGGCAGGCGGCCGCGGCGCAGCGGCACGGCACACCGCAGAACGTCGGCTCGCAGCGGGCCCTCACCTTCGCCGCGCGCGCCGAACTGTACGACCGGGCGCTGTGGACCCGCACCGCCGCCGTCACCAACGCCGCGGGCGCCTCGACGGCCCTGGTCGGCTCGCCCGAGACGGTGGCCGCGGCGATCCTGGACTACATCGACCACGGGGCGTCGCTGGTGTCGATCCGCGGTTACGACACCCTCACCGACGCCGTCGACTACGGCCGCTCCGTACTGCCCCTGGTCCGGCAGGAGCTCGCCCACCGCGCCGCGACCGGCCGGCGCGGCGCCCTGCAGGCCGACCACCCCGGCAACTACGCGCCGGAGTACGCGCGCTACGCCGAGGCGGCCCGGCCGTGACCACCGTCGACACTCCCGCGCCGGCGCACCCGGACACCTTCGCCGCGCCCGACCTGTCCGACGCGGCGCTGGCCGGCGTCACCGCGCAGATCGCGGCGAGCGCGGCGGAGTACGACCGCACCGCCGCCCTGCCGTGGCCCGGCCTCGAGGCGGCGCACCGCGCCGGGCTGCTCACGGCGGCCGTCGGCCGGCAATACGGCGGCCCGGGCGCCGGCCCGCGCGACATCGCCCGCATCCTCACCGCTCTCGGCGAGGGCGACGCCTCGGTCGGGCTGCTCGCCGCGAACCTGCTGCTGACCCACGCCGGTCAGGCCGCGCGCCCGAGCTGGCCGGCCGCCGCCTACGACGACCTGCTGCGCCGCTCGCAGCACGGCCCGGCCCTGGTGAACGCGGTCCGCGCCGAGCCCGAGCTCGGCGCCCCGGCCCGCGGCGGGCTGCCGCGCACGACCGCGACCCGCACCGCCGACGGCTGGGTGCTCAACGGCCGCAAGGCGTACGCCACCGGCGGCGCGGGCCTGGCCTACCACGTCGTCTGGGCGGTCGCCGACGAGCCCGACGGCGACCCGCAGCGGCCCCGCGTCGGCCACGTCATCGTCCCCGGCGACCTTCCCGGCATCACCTGGATCGACACCTGGGACCACCTCGGGCTGCGCGCGTCGAACACACACGACGTGGTTTACACCGACGTGCAGGTCCCGGCCGACGCGTTCGCCGAGATCCCGCGCGGGCCCGACGGGGTCTACCGCGACCCGGCCGCGGCGGCCGGACCGGGCAGCTTCGGCCACCCCGCCCTCTACATCGGCGTGGCCCGGGCCGCCCGGGCGGCGTTCGCCGCGTTCGCCCGCGAGCGGGTGCCGTCCGCGCTGGGCCGGCCGATCGCCCAGACCGAGCGCATCCAGTCCGTCGCCGGCGAGATCGACCTGCAGGTCGTGCAGGCCGAGACGCTGCTGCACGGCGCGCTGCTGCGCATCGAGGCCGGCGACCCGTCGATCCTGCCCGAACTGTCCGCCGTCAAGGTGGCCATCGCCCGCTCGGTGATCGCCGCGACCCAGACGGCCGTGAGCGCGCTGGGCAACCCCGGCCTCTCCCGGCACCACCCGCTGGAGCGGCACCTGCGCGACGCGCTCTGCATTCGAGTCCACCCGCCGCAGGAGGACACCGTCCTGCTCGCGAGCGGCCGCCGGATCCTCGGCGTCTGACCCCGGCAACCCCGAGAAGGAATCCTCCATGCAGAAACTTCGACTCCTCACCACCGGCGCCGCGCTGCTCGCCCTCGCCGGGTGCGGCGGCGGGGCCGCCCCGGCCGGCGGCGGCGACGGCGGCGCGCCCAAGAGCGGCGGAACGCTGAAGGTCTCCTACTTCCCGGACAACCCGACGTTCTCCTGCATCGACCCGTTCCAGGTGTACTGGATCGAGAGCCGGTCGATCATCCGCAACTTCGCCGACTCGCTCACCGACCAGGACCCCAAGACCGGCGAGATCGTGCCCTGGCTCGCGACGAGCTGGCAGATCAGCCCGGACGGGCTCACCTACACCTTCAAGCTGCGCGACGGCGTCACCTTCAGCAACGGCAAGCCCGTCGACGCCCAGGCCGTGGCCGACAACGCGGCGGGCTGGATCGCCACCGTGAAGGCGACCAACGGCGCCGCCTTCGGCGCCTCCTACGTGCAGGGCCTCACCGGGGCGAAGGTCGTCGACCCGAAGACGGTCGAGCTCCAACTCAGCAAGCCGAACTCCTCGTTCCTGCAGGCGACGTCGACCACCAACCTGGCGATCACCGACCCATCCGAGTACCAGCTGACGCCGGCCGAGCGCTGCACGGGCAAGGGCGTCGTCGGCTCCGGGCAGTTCGTGCTCGACCACTACACGGCCAAGGTCGAGACGGTGCTCACCAGGCGCGCCGGCTACCGGTGGGCGTCGTCGCTGTCGAAGAACCAGGGCGAGGCGTACCTCGACAAGGTCGTCTTCAACTACATCGCCGAGGACAGCGTCCGCACCGGCAACCTGACCAGCGGCGCCATCGACATCGCCTGGCCCCGCAACCCGTTCACGCCCCAGGACGAGCAGCTCATCCAGCGCACCGGGAACACGGTCGAGCAGCGGTCGCTGCCCGGCGTGTCGTACACCCTGTTCGCCAACACCGCCGACGGTCACGTCCTCGGCGACGCCCAGGTGCGCAAGGCGTTGAACAAGGCCATCGACCGCAAGACCTACGCCACGACGGTGTTCGGCGCGACCTACCCCGTGGTCCAGGGCGGGTTCAACTCGACCACGCCGTTCTACCGGCCGCAGGCCGACAAGCTCGGCTACGACCCGGACGGCGCCCAGCGCGCCCTCGACGCGGCCGGCTGGATCGTCGGCAAGGACGGCTTCCGGTACAAGGACGGCAAGCAGTTGCTCATCGACTACCCGACCACCCAGTTCAGCGCCGGTTCGGAGCTGCTGCAGGCGCAGCTGAAGAAGGTCGGCATCAACCTGAGCCTGCGGACCCTCACCACGGCCCAGCAGGCGACCTACCTGACCAACGGCGAGTACGACCTGACCGGCAACTACTTCACCCGCGCCGACCCGGGCGCGCTGCAGTTCATCCTCAACCCGGACGTCGCGAACTCCAAGGCGCTGGCCCGGCGCTCGGCGCCGCCGGAGGGCATCATTCGCATCCAGGACCTGTTCACGAAGGCCCTGCAGACCACCGACGCCGCGCAGACCAGGCAGGCCTACGCCGACCTGCAGGACTACCTCATCGACGAGGGCATCACGTTCCCGCTGTTCGAACGGGTCCAGAAGGCCGGCGTGAGCAGCCACGTGCACGGCTTCGCGTTCACCTCCGAGAGCTTCCTGAAGCTCAACGACGTCTGGAAGGACTGACCGGCGCCCGGGCCCGTCCGCCGCGGCGGACGGGCGACGACGTTGTAGACAGCCCAGGTCATCGCCTCGGCGGCAGTAACCGTGTCGTG